>NZ_MQTY02000055.1:0-6494 GCF_016082285.1 Spiroplasma sp. Moj | reverse complement strand
CTTTCTCTGAATTAATTAATAATTATGGGTTTACAAATAAAAAAACAACCCTTTAATAAGAGTTGTTTTAGCGCGTTTCGTTTTACAGTTTACAATTTGTAAATTGTAATTNNANANNNNCTTTTNCCANAGCNCNCATAGTTTTTACCCTTTATCATTATTATATTTATTAAAGACTAACAAATATAAGCCATGTACTTTAAAAAACTATTTTTTAAATCATATACAACAAGATACTACTATACTTAAATTATTTTGTCAATTTAGAGTTAAAACAAAGAAAATAAAAATGTATCAATTTGATACATTTTAAAAATTAGTTTGTGCCAAAAACATTTTTGAAAACTTCATCATATGTTCCAACTGGAATAATATTCAATGTTTCTTGCACTTCTTTTGGAATATCTTCAATATCTTTAATATTTTTATGTGGAATTAAAATTGTTTTTAAACCACTACGGTTCGCAGAAATTAATTTTTCTCGTAAGCCACCAATTGGTAAGACTTGTCCTCGTAAAGTAATTTCACCAGTCATTCCAATATCTTTCGATACTGGACGATTACTTAAAGCACTGATAATTGCTGTTGTTAAGGTAATTCCAGCTGATGGTCCATCTTTTGGTACTGCTCCTTCTGGAACATGAATATGAATATCATGTGTTTCAAAGAATTTTGGATCAATGTTAAATTTGCCAGAATTTGCTTTTACATAGTCTAACGCAATTGATGCTGATTCTTTCATTATGTCACCTAATTTTCCAGTTAACACTAATGAACCTTTTCCTAAGAAACTATTAACTTCAATTGGTAAAATATCACCACCAAATTGAGTATACGCTAATCCTGTTACAACTCCAACTTGTGATTCTTTTTCTTTTTCGGTATGTTCAAAACGACGTTTACCTAATAAATCATTAACAGTATCTGGTTTAACTGTTAAATTAACCATTTCTTTATTTAAGAACTTAACAATAAATTTCCGTGAAACAGCATTTAAATCTCGTTCTAACTGACGAACTCCTGCTTCACGCGTATAATATTTAATTATTTCATTAATTGCATCATAAGTAATTATTAATTGTCCATCTGCTAAACCATTATTACTTAATACTTTTGGAACTAAATAATCTTTTGCAATATGGAATTTTTCCAATTCAGTATATGATGATAATTGAATAATTTCCATTCGGTCAATTAAAGCTTCTGGAATATTATCATAATAATTGGCTGTTGCAATAAACATAACATCACTTAAATCATATGTTTCTTCTAAGTAGTGGTCAGAAAAGGTTGAATTTTGTTCTGGATCTAATACTTCTAACATTGCACTAGCGGGGTCACCACGATAATCTGATGCCATTTTGTCAATTTCATCTAATAAAAATAATGGATTTATTGAACCAGCACGTTTCATTGACTGAATAATGCGGCCTGGCATCGCTCCAATATATGTTTTACGATGCCCGCGAATTTCTGATTCATCTTTTACGCCTCCCAAGGCCATTTTAACAAATTTTCGTCCTGTTGCTTCAGCAATTGATTTTGCTAAACTTGTTTTCCCAACCCCTGGTGGCCCTACTAAACAAATAATTTGTCCTTTTAAAGATTTAGTCATTGTTTTAACGGCTAAGTATTCAATAATTCTTTCCTTAACTTTATCTAAACCAAAATGATATTTATCTAACACTTCTTTTGCAAATTTTAAATCATTTTTTTCTTCTGTTTTTTCCCATCATGGAATTTGCATCATTCAATCAATATAAGTTCGAATAATATTTGATTCACTTGATGCTTGTGGTAATGCTTCGTAACGAGTGATTTCTTGTTCAATTCGTTCTTTAATATTTTTTGGAAATGGTTCTTTTGCTAATCGTTCTTTATATAATTTCATTTCGTCAGCGGCGCCATCAAATTCATCTAGTTCATCTTTAATTGCTTTTAATTTTTCTCGTAAGTAATATTCACGTTGTTGTTCATCAACTCGTTCTTTAATTTTTTTGCTAATTTTATTATCAATATCATTGGCTTGTTGTTTATTAACTAAATGATCAAAAATAATTTGAAGTCTTTTTTCAACATCTAATTCTTCAATAATTTCTTGTTTTTTTGCCACTGGAATAAATGGTAAAAATTGGGCAATTGTATCAACAACTTCATTCCCATCAACTGAATCACCAATTTGATCTAATAAATCTTCTGGCAAAATATCTTGTAATTCCATTAATTCTTTAATATTCGCTGTTAATTTTTCAACAATTTTATCTTCTGATTTAACAAATGATTTTAAAATATCAATATCAGCAGCATAAAATTCTCCTTCGCGTAAATCTAAAATTTTTACTCGATCAACTGCTTTAAAATTAACTGTTAGACTACCATCTTCCCATACTTTACGAATTTTTAACTCTGCTAAAATCCCAATTCGATAAATTTCAGATAATTTTGGATTATCTTCTAACGGTTTTTTTTGACTAACTAACACAATATGATTATCAAAATCCTTGCTAGCTGTATTGACCGCTAAAATTGATTTATCTCGTCCTACCTCTAATACTTGTTCAAAGCCTGGAAAAATATAACTACCCCGTGTTACAAGAACGGGTACATTTTTTAATTGTGTTATTTTTAAATCCATCTTCAAAACACCTCCTGTTTCTTTTCTTCACTTATATTGACAATATCTTATCTTATTTTAAAAAATATCGCAATATAAATTTAAGTTACACAAAAATTATAACAAAAAAATCATCTCACCTATTGTTTATTATATCTTTACCCCAAAATTAAGGAATACCAGTTTAATACTTAATAATATTTTTATTATATCATAAAAAGAAAGAAAATTCAGCACTTTTCATGCTAATCCAGATTATCCTCCTATATAAAAAAACTAACAATAATGTTAGTTTTTATTCTATTCACCATTATTTTGATATAAAAAGGCAAATACCTTATCATGCATAATTTGTTCTTTTACTTGTTGGTCGGATACTAATTTTGTTTCTTTCAATGCTTTACCATCAATTCCAAATTGTTTTCCTAACTTTTCATATTGTTCATCAATTTCTGTCTCAGTTGCAGTAATATTTTCATTTTGAACAACTGCATCAACAATAACACCATTTTCTAAACGATTCTTAGCGTCTTTAAATAACTCATTAAAAATATCTTCTTCTGACATTCCTGTTCGTTTTTTATACGTTTTTATATCCATTTGTTGACCTTGTAACTTTTGTTCAAACTCATGTTTTAATTGATTTACTTCTTTACGAATAATTGATTCTGGTAAAGCAATCTTTGAATCTTCTGCAATTAAGCGAAATAAATGGCCAATAAAATGATCATATTCTTGTTTTAATAATTGCTCATAAATATTATTTTTAACATGCGCTTCCAATTTAGCTAACGTATCAATACCTTTCAAATTAACATCTTTTGCTAATTCATCATTTAATTCTGGTAATTCTTTTTTTTTAACTTCCTTAATATTTAACTTAAAAATAGCAGGAGTTGATTTTAATTCTTCAACATGATAATCAGCTGGGAAAGTAACATTAATTTCTTTTTTATCACCTGTTTTTAAACCAATCATAGCTTCTTCAAAACCGGGAATAAATTGACCACTCCCAATTTCTAAAGTAAAATCTGTTGCTTTACCACCTTTAAATGGTTTTCCATCAACAAAACCTTCAAAATCAAAAATTACTGTATCTCCAGTTGTAATTTCTGTTGTTTTTGGTTTAAAAATTGCAAAACGATTACGCAATTGATTAATATTATCATCAATATCTGCTTTTTTAACTTCAATTTTTGTCTTTTTTAATTCTTTATCAGTAAAACCAGTATACTTACTAATTTTAACTTCTGGTTTTAAATCAAATTCTAATTGTAAGATATACTCTGTTTTACTAATTTTTTGTACACTTGGAACTGGTGATGAAAATGATTCAATATCTGATTTTTGATCAAACGCAAACTTATAAGCTTTATTAACAACTAAATGATGTGCCGCATCTAAAATTTTTGCTTCAGTTAGATGTTTTTTAATTAAATCAGTAGGTACTTTCCCTTTTCGAAAGCCATGAACCTCTAATTGCTCTGCTGCTTTTTTTTTAGCTTTTTTAATATAATCTGTCCATTCTGTACCATCAATGGTTACATATCATTTTCCAATTCCTTTATCTTGTATTTTTTCCGCTTTAAATTTCATATTTTACTCCTTAACTAATTATTGCACATAATTTATTATAACAAAAAGAATGACTTTAAATAACTTTTTTCCCCAATTTATTTTGCTTTTTTGGTCTAATTCTAAATAATAATTTATTTTATAATTCTTGTTGGGTTAAGTAAGGAAGATATTTTTTTACTATTTCAACTTGAACTGTAAATTGTTCTGCCAGATCTTGGATTACTATTTCTTCGCCATATATCCGATGACCTTGATATATAATTGCAATTGTTAATGCTTTTTCTTCATTATTTTCTAAAAAATAAGGATATAAGTTATAATAATATGTTTCTAGCAAATATAAACAAGTATGGTATAAACTAGGATTATCATTATAAACTCATTGGTCTAATAATTTCATTATGGTTTTAACTTGTTCATTTTCTTTATATGGTATTATTTGACTTGGATTCAAGTGAAAAATACCATTTGTTTTTTTCACTTCAAATATTTCTGTAATTTCTTGTTTTTTTAATAAGTATAATAAATAAATCTTTGTAAAATCAGTGACTTTTTTATTCAGAAAATATTGACGAATTACTGATAAAATTTGTCGTAAATTTTGGTCTTTTAAATATTGAAAAGCTAATAATTGAGTTTCCTCATCAGATGGATTCGCTAAAATATCACTAATTTTTGCTAATGTTCAAACTGTTGTTTCACTTGGCTTTTGTTCTCAAATTTTTTCATTAACTTCTTGTAATAATGTTGTTAATACTTTCTCAACTTGTTGAGGAATATAAGGCATCAACAATTCATCATTAATTTTGATAAGTGCCCCATTGTAATTATGATTACTAATTAATTCTTTAATTTCATTAATTAATTCATCATAATAATTTAATGGTGTTTGCATTTAATAAATCCTCCTTAGATAAAATAATCTTTTATATTATTATAACAATTTTAAAAAAATAAAACCTTATTTAATCATTTAAATAAGGTTTTTAATTTAATTACAATTTAAAAAATGGCGCCCACAGAGAGATTCGAACTCCCGACCCTACGCTTAGAAGGCGCATGCTCTCTCCTACTGAGCTACGTGGGCATACCATACAAATAATAACATAAATTAAAGAATATTTTCAAGAAAATAAGTTTGCTTTTTTAAAAATAAATTTCATCAATAATATTATAATCATGTAATACTTCTGTTACTTTTTTTGTTGGTTTTATTATTATAAATTGCTTTTGAAGGTGAATTACTGCACGATAAATTAAAATAAAAACAATACTATTAATCGTAAATTTCAATAAATTAAAAGGAATAACTATCGGTACTAAAATACTTTTAAATCATTGTACTGTTTCGTGGGGAAGATGTAAGAAATGAGCATACATGTCATAAATAAATAATCAATTAAATAATGTCATTACAAATGAAGCAATAATTGTTGCTAAACTAACATTTATTGTTGTAATTAAATAATCAACTTTTTTTGAAAAATTATTTTTAAACAAGTGATTAAATCCTTTTCGTAAAAAATTATCGCCTAATCAAAAAACTAATAAAAAAATTAAATCTGCTAACATTAAAGGAAATACATCAATGGGAGTATCACCTAAATAAACCATTCGTAATCAACTAACACTAATAGTTAAAAAACTAGCATAAATAATACCAAACAAACGAAGAGATAATAACATTAAAAAATCAGTTAACTCAATTTTTAAAAATGGAGTAACGGGAAAAACTGTTAAATTCATTATTTTACTTAATCATGACAATAAAACATATAAAGCAATCACAATTGCCATTGCCACAATTTTTTTTGTATCTAAGTAAAATAAATTTTTTATTTTTGTTTGCATATTATCACCTTGTTTAATTATAAATTATTTTTAAAATATAGCAAAGTAAAAACTAATTATAAAAATTATTCAGTTAAATATAAAATGCTTTGTATATGATTCATACAAAGCATTTTACATCCAACAATTTATTTTGTTTCAGGTTTAACATTTCCTAAACCAATTGTTGCATTGTATTCATTTTTAGGAAAACTTATAGTAACTATAATGCGATTAAATCCTTCAGTTAAAATTGTAGTTTTATTAGTTTTTGCAATTGATATATTTTCACTAGTTAACTCTTTTACTAAGTTAACAAGTTTTTCTTTAATTTTAATATTTTTAATATCTTCTCTGTTTGTTATTGCCTCTATCGTATCTTTTTTGTTTTTATCAATAGACTTCTTGCATAACCTGGTTATTTTAAAATTCCTATAAAATATATTTAAAATAGAAATTATAGGAATCTAAA
>NZ_MQTY02000054.1:0-6515 GCF_016082285.1 Spiroplasma sp. Moj | reverse complement strand
AATTCTTCGCTTAACGCTTAGAATTTTTCCCAAGGATTTTGAAAAGCGCGGCAAAAGTTTTTTTAAACTTTAAGTAATTTCCATAAAATTTAAAAAATCATCGCGAGCCCAGTTTTATGTAATACATAAGTATAATAATTTTAGTTGGAGAAAAATAATGAATAGAGGTAAAAAAAGATTATTTTATATAATTAACATCTCCATAATTTTAGTAGTCATTATTTTATTAAGTTTTATTTTATATGTTTTATATTCTGTTTATTGAAATCCAAAAAAGTCGCTTTTTCCAGAACCAGTTAAACCCGAAAAATTAAATACAACAAATAATAATATTGATTTAATAAAAAAGACATATAAGCCTAGTCAAATTTTATTTCAAAATAGAGGATATAAAGGGACATGAGCTTATAATAAAAATAATAAATATTACAATAATGAAGATGATTATTATGGAAATTATAACAATTTAACATCAACTGAACAAAATTTAACTAATGCTTTTTTAAGTACAACAGATAATAAAAATTTATCTTTTTATAAAGAAAAAATATTTAATTCTGTTGAAGAATTATTTGTTTTCTTACACCTAGGTGTAAGAAAAACTTTAAAAGAATTAATAAATAATAGTGATATTTGTCAAAAATACCAAAATGATTTAATAAAACTCATTTTATTATTTTATAATTTTATTTCCAATGTTTTAGATAAAAAGTCTGCTGATAATATTTTATATGCAATAATAATTAGTAAAAATCTTCATTCATTTGGTATAACAACAAGAAATAATAGAACCATTCAAATAGCTCCAATTGCATTGGAATGCATTTATGAAAACACCATAAATAATGAATGAAAAAATGGTGGAAAATCAACTAATAGTTTTTTTCATACTTTAATTCATGAATTAGGACATATAGTACATTATTATTATGATTTTAATAATATTGATATTGTTTTTCATTTAAAAGAATTTTTAAAAAGTAAAATTATAAATTTTAATAATTTACATATAAGTATAGAAAAAATTTTTAAATCTTTTGCTTTTAGTACTTATGCTTTAACTAGTAATTATGAATTTATGGCGGAAGGGTTTGCATATTGGTTTTTAGCTTCTGATGATTTAAAAACCAAAGCATGGGAATTTTGACATGAATATTTTATAAATTATTTAATAAAAGTTAAAAATCAACATTTAAAAAATAATAAGATTAAATATAGTACTTTAGATAAAAACTAAATGAACTAAATACTCGCAATGCTAGTGAAATTATTAACGGTTTACTACAAAAAGATAAACAATTGATTAGTATGTTTGTGAAATATTTAGAGCAATTTAAACCGAATAATTTGACTTAGTCCCCTACTTAAAACTCTTATTTTATAAGGGTTTTTCATTGCTTGTTTTGCAATTGTAGTTTGTGGCGCATTGAGTGTTATTTTCACGGAGAAATGGGTAACAAAAAGTAAATTTATTTTTAATAATTTTCAATATATACATTGTTTTTATTTATATTTTAAAAATAAAACAAATAAAAAATGTTTTATTTTTAATAATTTTTAATATATACAGTGTTTTTATTTATATTTTAAAAATAAAACAAATAAAAAATGTTTTATTTTAAAAAAATGATACAATATAAATAAAGAAAAAAGGAGAAAAATATGGCAAAATTAAATACATTACTTGAAAAAAATGGAATAAAAGAACTTTCAAGTTTTTCTAATACAAAAGAATTTAAAAAAAGAACAAGCAAAGATATGATACCTAATACTTTTTGTTCTAAATATTTAGTAAATAAATTTAGACAAGAAGCCGAAAAAAAAAGATGGAGTTTTACAACTTTAATGACGATTATTTTAGAAGAACGTTATGGAAAGGAAAACAATAATTATGAAGATGATTAGTTTTTGTAACAAAAAAGGTGGGGTTGGTAAAACAACATTATGCAAAAATGTTGCCTATAAATTAGCTATTGATGGGGCAAAGGTCTTATTGATTGACCTTGACCCGCAAGCAACATTGTCAGTACAATTTTATACAAATAAAATTGTAAAAGACATTACTTTATTAAAATTGTTTGGTGGGTTTAATGTTGGCATTAATAATATTATTCAATTAACAAAGTATAAAAACATTGACATCATTATTGGTGGTGAAGAATTAACAAAATCTTCTGCAATTTTAAACAATTTATATACGCAAGATAAAATATATAAAGTGGGAAAAAATATTTTAAATAGTTTTAATAATGATTTTTTAAAATATGATTATGTATTAATTGACTATCCCCCAACAGTTTTAGAATTAGCACTTAATTTTTTAATTATTTCTGATTTAATTATTATGCCAATTAATAATGGTTTAGGTGCATTTAAAGGAGTTTTAGATTTGAAAAATACTTTAAATCATATTTGTAGACAAGAAAATATTGTTGTTCCAATTTTAAAAATACTTTTTAATAATGTTAAAGAAGATGAAGATACTATTGAAATTTATAAGTTATTAGAAAACGAAAAATTAAATAATAATTTATTACAAAGTGTAATAACTAATTCAAAATCATTTATTAAAACTGAAAATAAACTTTCTAATATATGAGGAAATATTTATTATTGGCGACAAAAACAAGCATACGAAGAACTCATCAAGGAAATCAAATAACGATGAAAAAAGTAGAAAATAAAGACACTATCAATCATAATTTAATGATTGTTGATGTTGATTTGCAAAAGTGTCTGAATTGTAGCTTTGTCATCCAAAAAGTTGATGAACAATGATTTACGATTAACACGGGAGATAGAAATTGCGGGAAATAACAATTTAGATAAAAAACCACACCTATAAATTAGATGTGGTAAGATATTACTAGTAAGTGATTTGTCTCCTTACTGCTTGTAAAACTTTATAAAGTGATATTAAATTATCGTCAAATAACTTAATATCGTGGAAACACTAGCGTTTACTAGCGTTTCCACAGACAATTTTAACATATTTCTTGGTGTTATTTTTTGGGTAACACTGTGAAATATGTTAGAAATTGTTTTGTGGGAATAGTATGGTAGTGCTATTCCTATTTTTATTAAAAAAGAGATTTCAGAAAGGAAATAAGCAAATGAAAAAATTACTAAGCTTATTAACAATAACTACGCTCACAGCAAGCGTTCCTGCGCCGTTGCTAGCCAACACAATACAAACTCGTATTAAACGCGATGTTAGTACTTTGTCATATAATTCCAACAATGATTATCTACCATTAAAAGAAATTAATGGTCTTGGTCATAGTGTTATTTCTCTTGCTGTTGATAGTAAGGACAACATCTATTTTGGTACGAAGGATGGTGCATTTGTTTTAAAACACGGGGAATCAACACCAACGAAAATCGATGGTATTACTTACAGAGTTAATGCAATTGCTGTTGATAGCAAAAATAATGTTTATTTTGGTCTTGGTGCGAAAAATGGTGCGTTTGTTTTGAAACAAGGTCAAGTAACACCAACCAAAATAAATAAAATAAATGGTTCAGTTGATTCCATAGTAATTAATTACAAAAAAAATATTATTTATTTTGTTGTAAATAGTAATATTTATTATTTAAATTCAGAAAATAATAAATTAAATAAATTAACTATTATCAAACCAACAATGCCCTTTGTAATTAATAGCATTTCTGTAAATGAAAATAATAAATTAATTATTGGTGCGAAAAATGGTGCGTTTGTTTTGAAACAAGGTCAAGTAACACCAACCAAAATAAATGAAATAAAAGGAAATATTAGAAATATAACTTTTAGTATTCAAAACAATATTTATTTTAGTATAGATAGCGATTTATTTGTTTTGAAACAAGGTTCAACAACGCCAACCAAAATAAATGGTATTGATAAGTATATGACATCTTTTACACTATCAGCAAATGGAAATATTTATATTGGGACAAGCGGTGGTGCTTATATTTTACAAACTGCTTTGTCGTGAACAAAAAAACAAAGCCAGTTTACTTTGGTGGATAATAGTTCAAAAACGAAAACTTGAACTCACCCTGATGTGCTTAGCGTTGATGGGGAGTTAAACATTGATATTGCCAATCCAAATATTGATAAAGTTGTATTTGATAATGTCCAACAAGGACAAACAAATAAACACTGGACTATCAATGTTAAACCGGAAACGGCACGCCGCGACCATAATTTAAAAGTAACTTTTACTTTGGATGGTAAACAATATACGAGTAAAATTATTGTCTCGATGCAGGCGAAAATAGACCCGACACCAACACCAGTGCAACAAAATCTAAGTGATTTAATCAAAACGACTGATTTAGGAAATATCTTAGATAACAACGATGATACTATTTTTGCCGCGGTTAATCAGAAAAACGGTAATGTCATTGATGATTTTTCGCAAATTGAAATAACTGACAAAACAGATACTGAAGCAACTTTAACTGCAAAAACAGACAGCAAAAGTTACAAAAGTTCGGTGGATATTAAATACAATATTGTGCCAGCAACGGTGGTTGATTTGAAGATTGATGTAACACCAACATCATCAATGGCAACGGTAATAAAAGATTATCTTGGTCAAATTGATGACACTAATATTACAAACCCAGTTAATACATTCTATTATGCGAATAGTGAAAGTGTTATCACAATGGTAAAACCAACCGCAAGCAGTGTGATAACTGAGGTNGTNTATGGNTGTGATGAGCAATGAAATAAAACATCACANNCAANCAANATTGACCCTACAAGTGGCATTAAACTTGATGGGTCACAGTTGGCAACAAAGGAGGGTAAATATGTTGTTGAACTATCTGATAACCTAGGTCATACTAACAATGTTTATTTACAAATTGCAAAGAATAAAACAATTGCAAATTATTTTGATACTGATAAGGGCAAACAATTTGAAAACTGAGCAAAAGCAAATGGACACGACAATATCCGTGGTTCTAGTGCTAGTCAACTAAATAAATTGTTTGCAGAAAGTAAAAACTGACAAAAAATCGCTAGTGATAGTCAATTTGCGAGTGCTGTTGCTGATTGGTTTAAAACCAATGCTAAATTGTTATCAAAAGAACCGTTGACAGCAGAGCAAGTTATAGAGCAGTTAAAAACCCAAATTCTAAACAACATCAAAATTGATAAGGTAAATACCAGCAATTATGATGTCAACAAAGTTTCGTTTGAATTAAACCAAAATGAGTTTAAACCAAATGATAAAGTAAACATTACTGTTAAATACAACAACGCGACAGCAGAACAATTTACCTTACAAATCAAAGATAGTAATGCACCCGACAATAACAAAAAAGATGGTTTGGGTATTCGAACTATCTTCGGAATTGTCTTGGGTTCAATTGTTGGTTTTGCTCTTCTTGCTTGGTTGTTTAAACGGTTTGTGNTTNANCCGTTTATTTTAAAACNAATCCGCAAGAAAAAGGCCGAAGCTTTTGCTGAAAAAACCGAAAAAGATATTGCCCAAACGAAAAAAGACGACTAAGAATGAGAAGCAAAACAAAAAGGTAATAAATAATGATGACTTTCTTAGCTACAAGTGGCGCAACTAGCTTACAAGAAATCGGCAATAAAATAATTTCCGTGGGAATGCCAATTCTAATCGGGTTAGCAATAACAATTGGCATTGTTGAACAAAAGAAAAAAGCAAAGAAAATAGCGCAAAAATTTAACCAAATTATCTTGTGAAATTTGGTTAAATTAAACAAAAACTTTGGCTTAATAAAATCAAATTTATCTCAACACACTATCCTTGTTGACAACTACTGATAGTGGTAAAACAACGACATTAATGCAAATTGTAAAAGAATTAAGGCTTAAATTTCGTGAAACCACAATTATTATTGATGGTAAAGGGGATATTGATTTAATTGATAAAGTTAAACAACTAGACCCTAATGCTTTTATTTGAGAAATTGGTGGATCAACGGAATATAGCCCTTTTACAAACAAAAATAAAATTATTTTAGCTGATAAGGTAATGTCTTTATTTGATTTTTCTGAACCATATTATTTTCTGAACCATATTATCAAAATCTAGCTCATATTTATTTATTAGACTTCTTGCATAACCTAGTTATTTTAAAATTCCTATAAAATATATTTAAAATAGAAATTATAGGAATCTAAAATTATGAAATTTGATAAATTTGATTTTATTAATTAATATAATAATAAAGAATTATTCCGATTAACAGGAATAAAACAAGCCACTTTTAATAAAATGTTAGATATTTTAAAGGTTGCTGAAATAGAAAAATTTAAAAAAGGTGGCAAAGCTAACAAATTATCACTAAAAAATNNNNANTAAAAAATCGATTATTTATGACTTTATCGTATTGACGAGAATATCGTACTTTTTTTCATCTTGGTAAAAGTTTTGATATTAGTGAGGCTAGTTGTTATCGCAATGTCAAATGAATTGAAGATATTTTAATTAAAAACTCTGACGAAACTCCAATCCAACGCCCAAAAAAAAGACAAAAACAATCTT
>NZ_MQTY02000053.1:0-6708 GCF_016082285.1 Spiroplasma sp. Moj | reverse complement strand
ATTTTAAATATATTTTATAGGAATTTTAAAATAACTAGGTTATGCAAGAAGTCTAATATTGTAGCATTGATTATTTTAAAAAATGCTTTATCAAAGCAGAAAACTTTATTAAAATAATGTTTTTGTTTAAAAAGGTATACATTTTTATAAAAATTGGGTAAGATAATATAAACCTAAATTTATACAAGGTTTATTAGAAGAGGTGTAATTATGTCAAAAAAAGAACTAGCAGCACAAATTGCAGAAAAATTTACTGATGTGTTATCAAAAACACACGCAGAAGAAATTACAAATTTTGTTTTTGATCATATTAAAAATGCTTTAGTTGCTGGAAAAGAAGTTTCAATTGCAGGATTTGGGAAATTTGCTGTAACTGAAAGAGCAGCAAGAGATGGAAGAAATCCATCAACAGGAGAAACAATTAAAATCCCAGCTTCTAAATCAGCTAAATTTAAAGCAGGTAAACAATTAAAAACTGATTTAAACAATAATTAACAATTAGGAAAGATTTAATTGTTATGTTAAATAGTTTATTTAACAAAGGAAGTATTAATAAGTGACGTTTTTTGTTAAGTCATTATAAATTAATAAATTTGTCAGAAAAACAGTTAGTATTAATCATGTTGATTATGAACTGTTCTTCTTCTGATAAAAAGTTTATTACGCCATTAGAAATTGAAAATCATTCTAATTTTAGTGAGGCTCAAGCAAAAAAGATGTTAGATCATTTGAAACAAGCTGGTTTTATTGATATTAAAATGAAAAAAGGTGTTTTAGAAATGGATTTATCCCCAATTTTTAATAAGATCATTATTGCAATTGAAAACCTAGAATTAAATGTTGAAAAAAAGATTTTATTTGAACAAGTAAATCAAATTTTACAGTATCCTTTAAATGAACACGAAAAAGCAACTTTAAATACTTATTTAGAAAATAAAATTTCTGATTTTCAATTAACCCTAATTATTAATAATCATCAAAATGCAAAACTAACTTTTAAAGAATTACTGAAGTTTATTGATAATTATCTTAAAAATAAACCAAAATCATTAACTAAATATAATTGATTAATTGATTAACAATTGGTTCGAAATCAAGAAAATTAGGAAAAACTAAAAAAAGTTCATGGCCATTTTCAATAAAATATGAAAGTGGTATTTGTTTTGTTGGCATTAATTTTATTCACTCTATTAATTTTTGATATGATAAAATAAAATAACGATCATAATAATGAAAGTAAATAATAATAAAACTAATGCCATGATGATTATTAACTGATGCTAATTGTTGTAATTGATGGGTCTTAAGATTGTTTAAATTAAATTTTTGTTGAGTACTTTCTTTTGCTTCAAATTCAATATAATAACCTTGATAAAGTTCATAATAATCACATCCAGTTTTTGTTTTAAAATAACTTTTTGTGATTAAATGCTGTTGTTTTTCAAGCGGGGTAATATTTACTGGTCGTTTAAAAAAAAGACCAGTATTATTATCAAAATATTTTTGAATAGTATAATTAAGTAAAGATTCTAAAAACATGCCACGATTATTGGATAGATACATTTTTGTTTCCTCCTTCAATAATTAATTATAATTAATTATCAAAAAAGAAAGTTTGTTCCTTGCAAATGAGGTGTAAAAAATGAAAACAATTAAATTACGAGCAACGGATATTATTAATAAGGAATTCCAAGTTGATTATCAAGGCTATGATCCAAATGAAGTTGATACATTCTTAGATATGGTTGCGACAGATTATCGAGTTTTTGAAGGATTTACAAATGACTTTAATAAGGAAATCAAGTACTTGCGTCAACAATTAAATGATTTGCAAGATAAAAATGATGTTTTAAGAGCTCAGCTTGATGAAACAAAAGCTCAAAAAGCCCGCTTAGAAGAAGAAGGTTTTTCAAAAGCGGATTTAATAAAGCGTATTCATAACTTAGAAGGAAAAATAAATAACGATTAGATTTATTTAATTAATTTCTAAGATATAGTATTAAGATATAGTATAATATACATGAGTTATAACAGAACTAGTTGCTATTAACATCCTGTTAATAGAGGAAACTCCACGCTCGCACAATCTGTGATGATTGTAGTGTTTGTGCTAATTTAATTCATAAAATTAGGCATAAGGTTACTTATGACGGCTGAAAAAAATCCTACGTTATTATTTAATATGGAGTTTTTTCTATAAAAGTGCCACAGAAACGAGTTTTTAAAGAAATTTAAAAAATGGAACGGGTAAACCCCACAAGCGAGAAACCTAAATTTTGGTAAGGGAACTTCTTGTTTTGAAGCAGAAAAAACAAGGGGATCAATTTAATAATTGATAGATAAATAACTAGTATTTTATTTCAGAAAATAAAAAACAGAACGTGGGTTATGATGTTGTAACTTTACTAATAAAAATAGATATTAATCTATTTTTATTTTTGTTTAGGTAGTTATAATTTATTTTTATAAAACTAATAATTTAACTTGACTTTTTATAAAAATAAATTATAATTTTTATAAATAAGAAAGGAAAAAAGAAATGAAAAAAAATACTAACGATGTTTTAACAGTGCAAAATGATAAGATTTGAACGCGGATTAAAAAGTCAGTTTTTCATAAGGAATTATATAATCAGAGGTCAATTACGTTTAAAATTGCTGCTTCTGCGATTTTTTTAGCGATGGTCGTTGGATTAAGTTTATTAGAGGTTTTTAGTGTTCCAACTCCTTGGGGGGCAACATTTGGTTTACGATTTTTTGATACTTTAGTAATTATTTATTCAATTGCAATTGTTGGATTGGGATTTGCTTTATTAGAAGGAATTGCATTACCTTGAATTCATAATTTAATTGATGGGCATCATACTTGACTTGAAATGGCATTCTTTATGATTTCTAATATCTTAGTTGTGTTCGTAACTTGATTTGTTTACTATATTTTATTTAATGCTTGTCATAAAATTACTGTTCCAGAAAATGTTGCTGACCATACTATTCATGAATATCATTATGTTAAAAAAGTGCATGACCATCATCATAAAATTGTTAATATTAAATGAGGGAAAAAAATCTTGGCATTTACTATTATAGTGCCAGTATGTGCTTTAATTGAAACAATTTCATTTTTAATTGTTGCAAAGATTTTAATAAATATGGGTCATACTCATCCAGATGCTGACCATGCTCATGTTCTACACTATAGCTTGAAGATATTAGATCCGACAGGGAATATAATAAGTAATCCGATTGATTGGTCTAATCAAGTTACTGTTGCGCATGCTGGCCATGATCATGACCACGATAATAGTGGGATGGCATCTATTTTTGAGTCATGACAACATACTTTAATTTTTATCGGAATTTTCTTTGGAATTTTTACCGCTAAATATATTATAAACGCTACTTTATTTTTATTATTAGAACAACGAACAAGACAATTAGTTGATCGATATGGAATATATGTATAAAAACTTTTTTAAAATTTTAAAAAAGTTTTTATTTTTTTTTGATATAATACATTGATAAGAGAGCAAATATTAAGCTCGCATTTTTTAAGAAATGAGGTGAGGTTATGGGGAAAATTAAAGAATTAATTGATATTAATAAAATTGAAAAGAATTTAGATTACAATGAATTACATGAAAAAAATCAAGCTCGTAAACAAGAAACGCCATTAGAAATGATGAAACGAATCAAGGCACCTCGAATTGGTTTTTTTAAGTTAGTTGCAATTTATTACCGTCGTTATTTATTACGTTCATTTACAATTTTATTTGCATTAGTACTAAGTTCAACTTCAATTGTTATAATGACTTTTTTAATTAACCAATTAATGAGTGAAATTTTATTTGAATTTGGAGATGATCCAAGTTCAGTCACAACAGGCTTACGATGATATATATGATTAATTATCATTGGTGTTGATTTATTAATTGCCGTAATTACAACAAATATTCGTGAACGAGTAGGTGGAATGCTAGGGCGGAATATTGAAATTGATGTTCGTAATGCGGTATTAAATAATTTAGTTAATTTAAACATTGGTTATTATTCTGATAAAAAAATTGGAGAAACAATGACTAAATTAATTAATGATACACAAGTTATTGGGGATGAATCACAATTAACCCCAGCTAACTTAATTAGTATTCCAATTATATTTATTGGTAGTGCAATTTCATTATTAAATATTGATTGAAAATTAGCATTGATTTGTTTAGGATCAACAGCATTATTTATGGTTGCTGTCGCAGTAACTTTCCGTTCACAAGCATCAGAAACAGAAAATGTTCGTGCTAAAATTACAGATGTTAATGGAGATGTGACCGATCGAATTTCATCAATTGCGTTAATTAAAGCAACAGGGACAGAAGAATATGAACGTGTTCGTTTTGAACAAATTCATAAAGAATATTACCGTGTTAATCGTCGTTTAAATCGTATTCAAGCACGAATGACAACAATTATTATTTTATGTGCATTAAGTTTAACAGTGATTGTTGTTTTAGCAAGTATTATTTTATATGGTAATAAAGGAGCAGAACATACTAATCGTATTATGAAAATTTTGCCAGCCTTTATTATAGGGGTTAATACTTTGGCATTTCCAATTTGAACTTTAACTGGATTAGTTCCAGGATTAGCACGTGCAACAGCTTCAACAAAACGAATTATTCAATTAATTCGTGTTGATACAACCATTGATCCAAACCGTAATGCGCCTGAGATACAAGAAGTTAAAGGTGATATTATTTTAAAAGATATTGTTTTTGAATACCCTGAAAAACCAGGTGTTATTATTTTACCTAAAACAACAGTTACATTTGAAAAAGGAAAAAGTTATGCTTTCGTTGGAGAAACTGGAAGTGGTAAATCAACAATTTCAAAATTATTATTACGTTTCTATGATCCAACGAGTGGGGAAGTTATTGTTAATAACACTAATCTAAAAAAATTAAATTTAGCAAGTTATTTAACACATGTTGGTTATGTTGAACAAGAACCAAAAATTTTATTTGGGGATGTAATTTATAATGTTAAATATGGAATGTTTAATGCAACAGATGAAGAAGTAGTTGAAGCTTGTAAAAAAGCCAACCTGCATGATTTAGTAATGGGTTGAAAAGATGGTTATAATACTATTTTAGGAGAACGAGGGTTTATGTTATCAGGTGGACAAAAGCAACGCCTAGTTATTGCCCGAATGATTTTAAAGAACCCACAAATTTTAATCTTAGATGAAGCAACAAGTGCTTTAGATAATATTGTGGAAAAAGAAATTCAAGCTGAGTTAGAAAAAATTATGGTTGGTAAAACAACAATTTCAATTGCGCACCGATTAAGTACAATTAAAAATGTTGATCAAATTTTTGTCTTAGGAAAAGGGCAAGGAATTATTCAAAATGGTAAGTATGATGAGTTAATTGCAGTTGATGGTCCATTCCGTGACCTTCATCGTGCTGGTAATCAAGGCAAATAAAAAAGTGTTTATTTTAAACACTTTTTTATTTGCAAATCATAAATTTATTTATAATAGATTAGCTAATATTTTTAGAGTGAGGATTGAGTTATTCAAATGTTTATAGAAATTTATTGTATAATTTACTTATACATTAATTAGGAAGGATAATATTGTAAGAGTAAAAAACTATTTTTATGCTAAATTGAAAAGATGATGAAAATGAAATTTAGAGAATGGAAACATACCTTACGGGATGGTGTTGAATTACATATGTATGAATGGAAACCTGATAATGATAAAAACATTAAGGGGATTGTTCAACTAGTTCATGGTAGTGCAGAGCATGCTTTTCGTTATGATGATTTTGCTAAATTTTTAGTAGCAAATGATTATGTTGTCATTGCTGAAGATCATCGTGGGCATGGAAAAACAGCTCTGTCTTCCGAAGATCTTGGTTTCTTTGCCTAAGAAGAAGGGTGAGAAAAAATTATTGATGACTTATATGAAGTAACAACTTATATTAAAAAAAGTTATCCAAACCAACCAATTGTAATGTTTGGTCATTCAATGGGTTCTTTTATGGTACGTCATTATGCAATAAAATATGGCACAAATATTGCGGCATTAGTTATTTGTGGGACAGCACATTACTCAAAACGATTGTTAAAATTTTCAGTTATAATTGCTAAAATTGGGCAAAAAATGAAAGGACCAAAATCAAAGGATAATTTTATTTATAAATTTTCTTATGCGCCATTAAATGCTCGTTATAAAAAAGAAGGCAATTTAGGAACTGAATGATTATCAACAGATAAAACAGTTCAAGAAGCTTTTGCAACCGACCCATTAACAGGACAAGTTTTTTCAACAAGTGCTTTTAAAGATATGTTTACAAGATTGTTGTTTATTACAAATAAGAAAAATATTAAAAATACACCAGATAACTTGCCATTACTATTTATTGCAGGTGCTGATGATCCAGTTGGGAAATATGTAAAGATGGTTATGAAGACTGTTGATTTATATAAAAAGGTAGGAAAAAAAGTTAAAGTTAAATTATATCCAAATGCTCGTCATGAGATTTTGAATGAGCCAATTAAAAAGGAGATTTATCAAGATATTTTAAATTTTTATAATAAGAGTCTTTTTGTTTAAATAAAAGCACCTTATTTTTTTTAAAAACAAGAATTAGTGTGAGGTACCATATACATTTTAGACCAGTTAGTCTTTTAAAAATTTTAACACAGC
>NZ_MQTY02000052.1:0-6783 GCF_016082285.1 Spiroplasma sp. Moj | reverse complement strand
CCAAAGCGTGATTTTTCATCAATAAAATCATATAAATATAAATTACGTTTAAAACCAGTCATATTTGGTGTCAGAATTTTAATATCATGTTGTAGATGACCTAATTCATGCATTTCATAACGTTTATAAATCCTAATTTTCTTGTAATTTTCTTGTTTTTAGGATAAAAATTATTAAATTCTTTATTTCATTTCATTAAAGTTTTAATGTTATGTTTAATTACTTCATTTTTATATGTGAAAAATCCAGCTAAAGTTAAATTATAAAATTCATAAATTCCAGTTCCATATTCTTGGCGATATTTTTTCATCATTTTTGCAACAGCAATTTTGTAAGTTTTTGAATAATGGTTATTAATTTTAATTGGTCTCGTTGGTTTTTTAGCTAAAACCAGAAAATTTAATTTTTCTTTAAGACAAAGTTGAATCTTTTTAGCTCAATTATAAAAAGTTTGTTTTGACTTATAAAATAATTTAATTAAGCTATTTAGTGAATTTTCATATAAATAGTATTTCTGACATAAATTAAAATAATTAATGACATTTTGATAAATATAATTTATTTCTTTTGTAAGTTTTTGTTGTAAATATCATTTTTTTATTTTTCGTTGTAATGAATATAATTCATTTTCAGTTGGAATGCTTGTTACCATATACTTTTTCATTTTAATCTCCATTCTAATTTAAAGACTAAATCAGTGGTCTAAAATGTATATGGTTTTCACATTNTTTCATAATNTCATCCCTTAACTTTTTTTACTGCCTATGATATATATCATATTAACTCTACACGAAAAAAGAAAAAATACTCACAAAAGTAAGTATTTTTTAATCAATAACAAATGGTAATAAAGCCATTTGACGAGCTCTTTTAATTGCTGTTGCTAACATTCTTTGATTTTTAGCAGTTGTTCCTGTTATTCGTTTTGGCAAAATCTGCCCATTACCAGAAATAAATTTTTTTAATAATTCAATATCTTTATAATCAATGTATGTTATTTTATTTTTTGTAAAATAACATTGTTTTTTAAAACGTTTAAATTTTGGATTCATTTTCTTTTTCCTTTCTTTTTAATCTCATAAAATTGCATCATCGCCATCAAAAGTAATATTATTATCATCTTGTGGTTCTGGTTGTTCAAAAGTTGTGTTAGAAAAATAATTAGCAATTGGCATTGATGGACCACCAATGTTAGTAGCAGCACTAGCACCTTTTGAATCTAAAAAAGAAACCATATCAGCAATTACTTGAACAATTGTTGTAACTTGACCATTAACATTATCACTTCTCGTTTGTAAACGTCCATCTAATGCAATTAATGATCCTTTTTTTAAATAACGGGCCATATTTTCTGCCGTTTTATTCCAAGCAAAACAAGGAATAAACGAAGCTTGGTTATTAAAACTATTATTTACTGCTAATGTAAAAGCAACAAATGGTTTACCATTAACAGAACTTTTTAATTCTAAATCACGGGTTAGTCTTCCTACTAATGAAACTCGATTTAACATAACTCTTGTACACTCCTAATTTTTTATTCTTTTGTTTCAGTTGGTGCATTTTCTGGTTTTGATTCTTCACCTTCTGAACGTTGTTCATGACTTTTATAATCAGTTTTTTTATTCCCTGGTCTACGATCACGGTCTGGTTTATCATTCTTAACTTCTGTTTTTGCATAAACAGTTGATTGAATATATCCTTTTTCTTTTTCTTTATTAATTACTAAAATTCGTAATACATCTTGTTCAATATGACTAATTCGAACAAATTCATCAATGTTTTCTGATGTTGTATTAACAATTAATACTCCATAATATCCTTTTTTTTTCTTTTTAATTGGATATACTAAATCTTTAATTCCTCATTTTCCGTGTTCTTCTATTTTTCCCCCATTAGCTTCTAAAATTTGGTGTAATTTACTTTCTAATTCATCCAAATTAGTTGCTTCGGGATTTAATATATACATAATTTCATATTTACGCATTTTATTTTCCTCCTTTTGGTCTAGGTCCTATTCGGACAAGGAGCTAATAATTATAATTCAAGCATTATTAACTCGCCAATCATTATACCTTATATTTCCTTTAATTGTAAGAGTTATTTTAATAATTTTAATAATTTTAAATCATCAACATAAGTTAATTTAATGTTTTGTTTTTCACCATAAATTGTATGAATTTTTGTTTCTGGTGAAAATAACTCTACTAAATAACTATCATCATAAATTATTGTTCTATTTTTAGTTTGAAAATATCTGTCATAAACTTGATATAATAATCTTGCTTTAAAAACTTGTGGTGTGTGAATTGTAAAATATTCTTCTCGAGGTAATGTTTTTTCAATAAAATTATTTTTAACTTTTTTAAGAGTTTCAGTAATTGGTAAAATTGGAATTAGCACTTCATAATTTTTTTGTTGAAAAACTTGATTTAATTGATTAATAAAAGTTAAACTAGTAAAACAACGTACACCATCATGAATCATTATAATTTCATTACTAATTTTATGATTAATTAAACATTGATAAATCGTATCAACTCGTTCTATGCCACCCATAATAAATTGGATATTTTTTGCTTGGTAATTTTTTTTCAATAAAAAAGTTAAAATTTCTTCATTAACACCAACAATAATTTCTGTACAAAGTGGATCACTTAAAAATAACATTAATGTTTGTTCAATAATAGTTTGTTTATTATCAAGTTGATATAGCAACTTATTGTCTTTCTGATTAAAACGCGATGACTTCCCAGCTGCAACAATAATTACCGTATAATTTTTCATTTATAAAATTTCAATTCCATTTTTCTTAACATATTCTAAAAAATCATCATTTCAAACCGAAGCAATAACTTCACCAATATGTTGTTTTTCTAATAAAAATAAATCTAATTGTGACTTAAAAAGTCCGAACGAAAGTGTCACTGGTAAGTCATTTGTTGCTACTTTTGCATCATATTCTGTTCTTAATTTACTTGTTTCTTTTGTTACTGCTAATTGACTTTTTAAAACATCACGATTAACAGTAGCAGCACAATAACCAATACAAATAGCTTTTTCTAACACAAAATCATAAACAAAAATTTTTGCATAGAGTTCCCAATTAAAAACATCTTGCGATTCACTAATTTCAATCGTATTATTAGTAATACTATTTTTTAAACCATAGAGGATTGTAGCACCATTTTCTCTTGTATAGCGGTTTAAGCGTTCTTGATAACTTAATAATCGCATTGCTTTTTGTAATTCAATTTGACTTGTTCAATTTAATTTTTTCTTAAATTTCTTATTTAATTGCGGAAATTTTAATAATAAAATGTCTTCTACATCACTAACAATATTGGTTGCTTTATCAATTGTTTGTTTAATTTTTAATAATGTAATGTCTTTTTCTTCTAATTAATAAATCAAATCCAATTTCGCTAAAACTTACTGCTTGGCTATTTGATTGCTTAATATCACGACGCAAAACCATTGCCGTTGTTAAAATTCCTTCGTTTTCTAACAATTCATATTGTTTAATTTCATTTCGTCGCCATTTATTGTGTGACTGTAATATTTCACCAACCAAATTAGTTGGTGAAATATCAAAATCAATTGGCCGTTCTGTCATTCGAAAATCATCATTAAACCCTTTTTCTTCTGTAATAATTAAAGGCGCATCAACTTTTAATAAATTAAATTGAATAATAAAACGACGAACTAATTCACGTTTAATTAAACTAATTGCTTCTACTGTTTCACGTAATGTTAAAATTGAACTATAACCAATTTCAATACCAAATGCCATACAATCACCTATTTTCCTCTTGGTCGCATGTGGGGAAATAATAATACATCTTTAATTGAATCTTGTCCTGTTAATAACATAACTAGGCGATCAATTCCAATTCCTAAACCACCTGTTGGTGGCATTCCATATTCCAATGCTTCAATAAAATCAATATCTAATTCTTGTGCTTCATCATTACCATTATCACGTTCTGCTAATTGACTAACAAAACGCTCATATTGTTCAACTGGATTGTTTAATTCTGAATAAGCATTTGCATATTCACGCCCTTTAATAAATAATTCAAATCGATCAGTAAATCTTGGATCTTCTGCATTTGTTTTTGCCAATGGAGAAACTTCAACGGGATGACCATAAATAAATGTTGGTTGAATTAATTTATCTTCCACAAATTCTTCAAAAAACAAATTAATAATATGTCCAACAGAAGTATGAAATTTTTCAATTGGTAGTTTTTTTTCTTTTGCAATTTTCTTTGCTTCAGCAAAAGTCATTGGTTTTCAAAAATCAATTCCCACTAACTCTTTAATTGCATCAACCATATGTCAACGTTTTCATGGCTGTTTGAATGAAATCATTACTCCATCGTATTTTGTTTCATCTTTATTTAAAATGTTTTTTGCAATGTAGCAGATAGTATCCTCTGTTAATTGCATCATAAAATTCATATCTTGATATGCAACATAAATTTCAACTGTTGTAAACTCTGGATTATGGCGTATATCCATTCCTTCGTTTCTAAATAATCGTCCTATTTCATAAACTCCCTCAAAGCCACCAACAATTAACCGTTTTAGAGGTAATTCTGTTGCTACTCGTAGATAAAAATTCATATCTAATGTATTATGATGAGTTATAAATGGTTTTGCCGCTGCGCCACCATGAATAGGCTGTAAAACAGGTGTTTCAACTTCTAAATATCCCTTACTATTAAAAAAATCTCGCATTAAAGCAATAATCTTACTACGCTTAATAAAAATATCTTTTGTTTCCGCTGATGTAATTAAATCAACATAACGACGACGATATTTTTCTTCAATATCAGTCATTCCATGATATTTGTCAGGTAATGCACGCAATGCTTTTGCTAATAAAACAAATTCTTTAACTCGCACTGTTAATTCCCCAGTGTTTGTTTTCATCATTATTCCAGTAATTCCGATAATATCTCCTAAATCAAAATTAATAAATTCTTGATATTTTTCATCACCAACTTCATCATTTCGAACATAAATTTGAAAAATTCCATTTTGATCTTGTAACGTTACAAAACTAGCTTTTCCTGCTTCGCGAAATGTTTTAATTCGACCCGCAATTTTAACTATTATATTATCACTACTTGTGGTTAATTTCTCTTTTGATAAATGATTAAATTGTTCATTAAGTTTTTTACTTGTATGTGTTCGGTCAAACTTGGTAATTACAAAAGGATTATGTCCATCTTTAACTATTTTTTTTAATTTATCACGTCTAATTTGCTCTTGTTCTGTAAAATTACGTTTCTCCATTTTAATTCTCCTTTTTACTATTTAGCAACACTAATATTACTATTATAATAGGCAATATATTCATTAACAAGCATTTTTAACTCAAATATTGTATTTATTTGCGTTGCCCGAATTTTATAATTAGTAGCTTCTGGCTTTCCTTTAAAATAAAAGGCTAAATTTTTTCGCATTTCACTCACTGCAATTCGTTCTCCCTTTAAATTTAATAATAATTCTGCATGGCGGAAAATAATATTCCGCCATTCATCTAATGGTGGTTGCTCAATTTTTTCACCAGTATCTAAAAAATGTTGAATCTGTTTAAATACTCATGGATTTCCTTGTGCTCCTCGTGCTAACATAATTGCATCACAACCAGTCTCTTTTAACATTCGTTTTGCATCTTCACAAGTAAAAATATCACCATTCCCAATTACTGGAATTGCAACATTTTCTTTTACTTTCCTAATTCAATTTCAATCAGCTTTTCCAGAATAAAATTTATTTCGTGTTCGAGCATGAACTGCAATTGCTTGTGCTCCTGCTTGTTCACAATATTTTGCAATTTCAACACAATTAATATTCTCTTCATCTCAGCCAATTCGAATTTTAACAGTTACTGGTTTAGTAACATTTTCAACCACTGCCTTAACAACTTCATAAACGAGTTGAGGATGTTTTAATAAAAATGACCCTGCTTGTGACTTAATTGCAATTTTTAGTGCAGGACAACCCATATTAATATCAATAATATCACATTCACTATGTTGATCAACATATTTTGCTGCTGCAACAAAAGTTTCTATATCTGTTCCAAAAATTTGCATTGAAATTGGATGTTCTAATTTATTTACCTCAATCATTTGTAAAGTTCGTTCATTTTTTTGTAAAATTGCT
The DNA here is from genome assembly GCF_016082285.1 of Spiroplasma sp. Moj. Lineage (NCBI taxonomy): Bacteria > Bacillati > Mycoplasmatota > Mollicutes > Entomoplasmatales > Spiroplasmataceae > Spiroplasma > Spiroplasma sp. Moj. The sequence goes on along the minus strand of NZ_MQTY02000052.1, from coordinate 606 downwards.
TTATCACTAACCATTTCAGCATAAACCAATCCTGCTCCTAATTCATGACAAATAATTCGGAATGCTTCATTTGTAATTCCGGCCATTGGTGCTAAAAAAACTTGCCCTTTGATTTCAATATTTCCAATTCTCATTTTTCTAATTCCTTCTTTAATTAACAGTCATTAGATAAATCTTAATCAAAAATAACAATAAATTCAATAAAAAAACTATTTTTAAGGCTAATTATTCCTTATTATAGTTCATATATGATATTACAAAAAAAGTTTCTCAAAAATGAGAAACAAAATATTATTTTCGGCCATGTGGTTTGTTGCAATCACATTCAAAACATTTATGGTCACTGTTTGTACCTGAACATGAACATTGACAAGCATGGCAAGATAACCTACAATCTGTCATCTGAATTTCCTCCTTACAAAAATATTGCTTAATAAATATTACTTGTAAGTAAATAGTTAAATGATAGTTTCTTTTTAATTGTAACAAATTTCAATAATTCATTAAAGATATTCTAAAATTATTTTTGTGAAAACCATATACATTTTAGACAACTGATTTAGTCTTTAAATTAGAATGGAGATTAAAATGAAAAAGTATATGGTA
>NZ_MQTY02000051.1:0-6898 GCF_016082285.1 Spiroplasma sp. Moj | reverse complement strand
GAAAATATTAAATTTTTAAATAAAAGACATAATTAATTAAAATTATAATTTGCTATTAGTATCTTTTTAAAAATATTTNCAATTATTTTAATAGGTTATGCAAGAAGTCTATTATTTAAAAAAATATATAAATATTGTAAACCAATGAATAAGGTTAAAATACAAATAAAAGAAAAAGTTAAAATTAATCATCCCCATTCTTGATACACATTAAGAAAAAAATAAGGATATCAAGTATCAGATGGTCTCTTATCTAAATGACGCAATGTTCCTCGAATTAAAATTACAATAAAATAACAAACTGGATAAATTAAAATTAATCATAATGCTAATTTATAATGTTGTTTTAAATTATATTCAAAAGTCCCGGCTGTTAAAATATAACTAATAATCATACTAATTGGAATTACTAAGTGCAAAACAATTGTCGATATTCAAGCATATACATTGTATTGATTAGCATCTTGTGTACTTGTAAAAATTCCAAGTCAAAAAACTACCATTGTAATTGTAATATATGTTGTCACAGTTAATTTAATTAAATAACTAGGACTTTGAATTTTAAACTTGTTTTCAAATAAATAAATGAAAAAATAAACAGCAACAATATAATTAGTTTGCGTTGTAAAAAACGAATAACAATTTGATACTCGTTCTGCATATCCTAAATCACGAAATTGAGGTTGTGGACTAATTATTGCTAACACTAAATCAGTAACTAAAAAAAATAAAATTAAAAATAAAACACTTAATTGTACATAAAATAAAATTTTAGTATTTCACTTTAACATAAAAAATCTCCTAATAATTAATATTATTTTAATATTTTGATGGTATCTTTTTGCTAAAATTTTATTTCTTAAAAGAACTATTTAACATTTAAATTTTGTAATAATATTTGTGAACATTCTTGGCAAGCTAAAGAGGGAAAAACAGCACCATTTGAAACAAATTTAATCCCAACTGGATTAAAAAAATTATGACAAACTTCACATTCTTTTAAGCCCTGCCTCACTTGTCCTAAACACTCATTACACATATTGGCATTATTTTCTCGTAAAAAATATTGATGACAATGGATACAATTACCAACCATATTTTTAAATTGAGTTGTTTCTCATTTTGAATATTCATAAGAATCATTAGATCCAACATAACCATACACTTTTAAAATTCATTTATTATCCTTTGTAATTTTTTTTCCATTTAAATTAACTTTTGTTAACAAATATTTTCTTGCTAGTTCACTATCAGTAAAAACTTTAACAACTTTCCCTTGGTTAGGAGTATCAGCATTATCAGTGTAAAAAACAATATATAAATTTTTAATTGTATTCACTATCTTTTCATCCCTTCTGTTTTTGTATCCTTTTGAAAATTTTGTGTAGCACATTTAAAACAAATTATATATTCTTTATTATTTACTAATAATTTTCCAAATAATTCGCGATTAAAATCATCTCGAACAAGACGATGTTTTTTACATAAATCACATTGAAAAGTTTCCAAACCAACTAATTCACTTTCACATTCTGAACAAAGTTGATAACGATCTAATTTGCTTTTAACACGATTACATTGTTGACAAATCGGTAACTTTTTAATAAAGTCTTCTGTTCCTTGCTTGTTTAGTTCGTAATTATCAGTTGTACTATCAAATGTAAATATTAAACAAAATGAAATTGCTTTAATAATATCTGCATTATATTTGTTATCTAAATAACAATCTTCTAACGCTCGTTCAGCATCAGTAGCTTTTTTACAAATACATCGTAAATTTTGTTCTTTACCGTTACCATCAAAGATAAAATAATAATCTCAAATCAATTTTTATTCCTCACATTGCTATAATTAATAATTAATATATAGCATTATTATATCATTTTTTTATTAAACCGTTTATTAAAACGCAAAAGACCTGTTAGGTCTTTATTTTATTTTCATAGTTAATTCAACTGCATGGTAAGACAAAATTATCTAACTTTTTTTCTTAATTAGTAAAAATTCGTAATACTTTTAATGCTAATAATCTTGGATTTTGATCAAGCTCTTTACGAATTTTGGGGTTATCAATAATTAATGATAAAAATTCATATACTTTGTATTCATTGTATGTATATAATTTGTCAACTTGTTTTTGAACAATCTTTTTCAATTCGACAAATAGTCGATTGTTGTAACCCTGACATTTTGGCTAATTCACGTTAAGTTAATCATTTATGAATTCGTAATTGTTTAATAACTTCGTTCATTTATATATGTTCCTTTCATATTATCATAAGTAACTAAGTTAAATATTTTATGCCCCCTATCTATGCAATGCTAAAATTATAACAAAAAAAATTTTATAATTAAATAAAATTTTTATATGCATCAAATTAAAATAATAAGTTTCGCGGCGTACGCGGAAAGGGGATCACATCACGAATATTTGTCATTCCTGTCACATACATGATAAAACGTTCAAACCCTAAGCCAAAACCTGCACTTTTATAATAACCATATTTTCGTAAATCAATATATCATTGTAAATTTGTCGTTGGAATTTTTAGTTCATTACAACGACTAACAATTTTATCATAATCATTTTCACGAACACTACCGCCAACTAATTCTCCAATTCCTGGTACTAGTAAATCACACGCAGCAACTGTTTTATTGTCATCATTAATTTTCATATAAAATGCTTTAATTTCTTTCGGATAATTAAATAAAAAGGTTGGTTTTTTTGTTTCTATTTCACACAAATATTTTTCATGCTCAGTTTGTAAATCCATTCCTCAAAAAATATCTGGATTTTCAAATTTTTGACCTTTTGTAACAGCTTTCTGCAAAATTTCAATTGCTTTTGTATATGATAAATGAACAAATTCATCATTTAAAACACTTTTTAATCTTTCCAATAATTTATCATCAACATCACTATTTAAAAAGTCAAGTTCATAATGGTTGTTAATAAATAAATAAATAATAATATGCTTAATCATTTTTTCAATTAATGTCATATTTTCTTCCAGGTCAATAAAAGCAATTTCAGGTTCAATCATTCAAAATTCAGCAGCATGTCTTGTTGTATTAGAATTTTCAGCACGAAATGTTGGACCAAAAGTATAAACATTTCGAAAAGCTTGTGCAAATCCTTCAGCATGAAGTTGACCTGAAACAGTTAAACTAGATTTTTTCCCAAAAAAATCTTCATTATAATTATTATCAGTTCTTGTTGTTACAATAAATGATTCGCCAGCACCTTCAGCATCATTTCCGGTAATGATTGGTGTATGAACATAAATAAAATTGTTTTTATTAAAAAATTCATGAATTGCAAAAGAACTACTACTACGAATTCGGAACACCGCATTAAAAGTATTTGTTTTTGCACGTAAATGAGCAATTTCACGTAAATATTCATAAGAATGCTCTTTTTTTTGTAATGGATAATCTTCACTTGCCTCGTCAAGAATTTCAATTACGGATGCTTGAATTTCAAATGGTTGTTTGGCAGATGGTGTTACACAAAACTTTCCAACTACTTTAATTGCTGATGAAATTCGTAAACTACTAATTGCTAAAAAATTAGCAAGTTGCTCCGCTTTATAAACAATTTGCACATTATTAAAAACTGTTCCATCATTCATAACTAAAAAACTTAATTTACCACTACTGCGATTAGAACGAACTCACCCCAAAATTGTAACTTCACTTTGATCTTTAACTTGATCTTGGTATAGCTCTAAAACTGTTGTCATATGTTTTCTCCTTTTTTCTTTTATAATTTAATTGCACTTTCTAATGCTAATTCTACCATTTGGTAAAAATTATTTTGCCGTTCAGCTGCTGTTGTCACAGCACCAGTAATAAAGGAATTAGAAATTGTTAATAATGTTGCTGCATTTTTCTTTAATGCTAAGGCATTTGCAAACAAAGCAAATGCTTCCATTTCAACACATACTGTCTTATACTTGGCTTTAATTTTTTTCAATCATCATCATTTTTACGATAAAAAACATCAAATGAATGAACAATTCCAGGAAAAGTTTTAATTTGTTTTGCTTTAGCAACTTTTTCAATTGTTGCAAAAAGATGTTGTGAAGAATTTAAAACATCATCTTCTATTCCTGCTACAATTCTAGCATAATTATTTTCGCCATAAGCTGCTGTTGCGTTAACAATATCATAAATCTTTAGTGCAGCATCATAACTACATGCTGAACCAATTCGAATAATATTATCAACATTATAAAATTTAAATAATTCATATGAATAAATTCCAATGCTAGGACATCTCATTCCACTTCCAGCAATTGTAATTGTTTTATTTTTATAAGTTCCGGTGTACATAAACATATTTCGAATTTCATTCACTAATTTTATATTTTCGAGAAAAGTTTCCGCAATAAACTTTGCTCGTAATGGATCTCTGGGCATTAAAACTGTTTCAGCAATTTCTTCTTGTTTAGCGTTGATATGTGGTGTCATTTTCATTCCCTCTTAACATTTTCTATATTTAATTTATATTGTACTATAAAAAATAAAAAGGAACATTAGTTCCTTTAATTTTAACAATATTTTTTTAAAATTTTATTACTTTTAATCCGATTTTCTAAATATTGCTGCTCTTTATCAATAGATAAAAGCGCTTTAATTAAATTATCATTTNAATATNNATTAGACTTCTTGCATAACCTAGTTATTTTAAAATTCCTATAAAATATATTTAAAATAGAAATTATAGGAATCTAAAATTATGAAATTTGATAAATTTGATTTTATTAATGATAAAGAATTATTCCGATTAACAGNAANNANNNNANNTNNCACTTTTAATAAAATGTTAGATATTTTAAAGGTTGCTGAAATAGAAAAATTTAAAAAAGGTGGCAAAGCTAACAAATTATCACTAAAAAATCGATTATTTATGACTTTATCGTATTGACGAGAATATCGTACTTTTTTTCATCTTGGTAAAAGTTTTGATATTAGTGAGGCTAGTTGTTATCGCAATGTCAAATGAATTGAAGATATTTTAATTAAAAACTCTGATTTTCAACAACTTGCTGGTAAAAAAGCACTAATAAATGATTATTTTATTGATAAAACAATTATTATTGATGCTACCGAAACTCCAATCCAACGCCCAAAAAAAGACAAAAACAATCTTATTCTGGTAAAAAGAAAAAACACACGATCAAAACACNAGTANNCATTATTNTNAGGTTTTTAATAAAATTAANTAATTAGAAACAAATTAAGTTTCGCTTATGACTAAATGATAACAAAATTTATAAAAAATTCAACTTTTTTAAAAACATAATTTTTATTTGAAGAAATAATTTATAAATTTATGAATTTTGATACACTAAAAAATACTTTTTAAAGTTATTAATAATTTTAAAAGGTTTTTTATTTTTTATAAAGATAAAAATTGATTTTTAGATTGATTTAAATTAAATATATTAAATTCAATTTTTTCTTTATTTTTATTAGTTTTATCAATTTTTTCTTCATTTGTTTTACTATTAAGTCTTAACATTGAAGCAATTAACATATTGATAAATGTTTCTTTACAATATATTTTCGCGCCACGCCCCTTAACTGCCTTAATATAGTGTGATATATCGCCTTCCATGTGACAACCAATATTATATTCTAATGTTTGATTTTCAATGCCTTCTTTATTATTTTTAATTAATTCAATAGTTTCTAATAAAAATTTCTTTTTATTATCAATAACATAGGGCAAATGACACATTAAAAAATCTAATAATGCTTCATAATTTCCAGTAAAAAAATATATTTTTGATAACTTATATTTTAATCTATGAATTCGGTTTTTCTTACGATTTGGAAATAATTCTTTAAATCTTTTTACTAAATGAAATCTATCTAAACTATATGATACATTGTTATTTTTATATTTTTTTTTACTGCTCTATAAACTTTTTTAATTTGTTTTTCGCCATCACTTAATATTAATATTTTAGTATCTTCATTGATATCATAAGTATCCATTAATTTAAAAATTTTATCAATAAAATTATCCATATTAGATTTTTCATTTTTATTCTTATGATTTTTATTCATCATTTGAAAAACACCTTTTTTCTTTTTCATTTTTTTTCTGTTTTTTGTTGATTTTTCTTCATCAACACCAACATGCATAGTTGAAGCAAATATTTTATTTTCAACTCTTTTTTTATTTTCTCTCATAGGTTCAAAAGCCCCATCAATTTGAATATATAAAACATTATTTGGAATTTTAATTTTATTGTTATTTTTATTACTAATGTAATCGATTTCTTCTAAATCTGCATTTTTAAAAATATTAGATATTGTTCTTTCACTAATATTAGCGTTTTCAACAGTATCTAAAATATCTTTATATCTTTTTCCATCACCCATAAATGAAGTAATTTTATTTATTAAATTCTGTTCATTTCTTTGGTATTTTTTTAAACCTAATTCTTCATCCAAAGGATAGCGGTTTATATATTCATTTTTTTCTTCATCATATTTAACATATCTTCGTCTTTTTAAAGGTATATCTCCATCTTCTGTTTTAATTGTTTTTGGTATTTTTGATACAACCTTATATCCTTGTAATATTTTTCCCTGTTGATATAATTTAAATATCTCATTTTCTCTTTCAATTAAGAAATTTTTAGTTTCATTGTTTGTTTCTATTATTTTATCTTTTTTATAATCTTCTAATAAATTTTGTTTTAATTCCATTTTATAATTTCCTTTCGTAATTAAACAATTNTTNTAAATTACAATATTTAATACTTCAGATAATTTTATCAAAAAAAGGAGGTTAATTAAAAATGCAAGATTTTACAAAAATTAATAACAAAAAACGAATTATTAGTTATGAACATTTAAATAAAAAGTATGATTTAAA
>NZ_MQTY02000050.1:0-6929 GCF_016082285.1 Spiroplasma sp. Moj | reverse complement strand
ATAATTTGCTATTAGTATCTTTTTAAAAATATTTACAATTATTTTAATAGGTTATGCAAGAAGTCTATTACTCCAATTTTAGGATACGCAGCAACAAGCGGATGACGTGCTTCTGGTAAAACTCCTTGGTCAATTTTTCCTAATACTTTTTCAGCATCCGAATAAGGATCTCCCGTGGTATGACTATTATACGGGTCTGATTTATATTTTATAAATTTATCTGGTTTGTGTTTTTTATCATCTCAAGGAACAATTAATCCCCCTTCAACTGTATAACTATTGATTTCTCAACAATCAGGAATGCCATCATCATCACTATCTAACGCATGCTCACAATCACTGTTAAGGCAAGAACTTTGTTGCTTAATATTATCAATATCTGTATTTTTTTCCATAATATTTACTTCTCCTTTTCATTCTTTGCTTTATTATTTAAAATTTTTTATCTTCTTGTGCTAAAGAAATCTCAACTTTAATACTTTCTTTACCTGTGGTTTTATCTTTAACAATAAGGAAGTTATGATAACGAAAGGTATAACCACGATTTAACAATAATTCATTTTGACCATAATACTTACTAATTTCATCAACATAAATTGCTTTTGTTCCTTTTGGTAAACTAATTCTTAATAAAATTGGATAACACTCCCCAGAATATGATTTATTAGGGTCTTTTGATAAAGACGTACTTAAAAAACTATGTTGCGTAAATTTTTTACCAGTATAGTCTTGCCGAATTTGCGTAAATAAATCACGATTAATTTTATTATTTGCATCACGTAAATTAAGATAATGGTCTGAAAATTGATAGCCACTAACCCGACGAAAAACAACTAATTTTTCATTTGTTTTTGCTTTTTGAAATGATTTATCTAATTTTAAAATTTTATCATTAACTTTCTTTAAATCATTTTTTGTAAATTTAAGTTCAGCTGGAATAGCTTCAATATCATGATATATTTTTCCATTTGTCTTTCGTAAATATTCATTAATTGGTTCATAATTACTTCCGGTATATTGTTCCAAATACTCCTTGAATTCCTTTTTCTCATTTTTTGTTAATTTATTTTCTCAATCATTATATAATTGTCTTCCGCCATTCCTTGCTTCTTCATGTCTGTCTTTATAGTGGCGTAGATTTTTATTAAATTTTTTATTGAAAGGTTGCTTTAATCGTCCTCACGCTGGCACATAAAAAATAAACTCTTCAAATATCATTGCAATTCTTCCTCCACTTTATAATTAAATTATCTCTTAAAAGTAACAAAAAAAGCACGAAAATGCTTTTAACAAATTATTTGCAGATAAAAATAAACAATAATAAAAAATTGTAATAATTATGTTCCAATAATTTTATTCATTTCATCTTTTATTGCTAAACTGATATTGCCAAATGGCAAAATAACAGTTTGGGCAACAATATCAATATTTTTTAATTTAAATTTAGTTTTTAACAAAACCAAATCAACTTCGTCTAAATCTTTTACTGTTACTCGTAACCGAGTTAAGGTTGCTTTAACCATTGTAATATTTGTTTTTGTTCCTAAAATATTAATTAAATCATTAATAGAAAAAGAAAGCACTTGTTTTGGAACAAGAATTTTTTGAAAATTAAAAATCTTTTTCCGAAAAATCATCATTAAAATAAACAACAGCATTAAAATCGTTGCCACAACAATGATAATAATATATTCAGTTTGCATTATTAATTATCTCCTCTGTTATCATTGCAATGAGCAAATAATAACTTCATCTTTGCAATTAGACTCAAATCATTTTCTTTATCATAGCATAAGTTCAATGTTTTTTGACTAATTTTTAACTCTACATCGGAACTTAAAATTTCTGATTCATAAGTATCAATCACTAAACTTTTTCCTTTCAACTCACCATTTAACCTTATTATTTGATCTTGGTCTAAAATAATTGAAGCGTTAATTGTGGAAAAAGTTGAATTTGCCACCGGAGCAATTTCTTTTAATTGCCATAGAGAGGAAATATTAGATGCAATAATGGAACCATTAATTGCTCGCATATAACCTGTTGAACCAGTTTTAGTTGCAAAAACAAGTCCACTTCCCCGGAAATGCTCCAATAAATCATTATTAACATAAATGTCAGTACGAATTGTTTTAACATGGTCAACAACTTTTGCTTCATTTAATGCATAGCGAATAAGATTACCATTATATTTAATTTCTAATAATGGCATTTGGCGAATATGAACTTTATTATTAATAATTGCTTTAATTGCTTTAGGATAAGTATTTTCATCATAGTTGGCATAAAATCCTAATGAACCAGATTTAATTACAATAAAAAAAACTTTATCAATAATATCTTGAAATTTATTAACAGCTCTTAATAAAGTTCCATCCCCACCAATGATAAAAACATACTGTGGGTTACTAAGATCTTCTTTTAATTTATTTTCTTGTAAAAGTTTACTAATTTTATTAACTAACTGTGTTGATTCTTGATAATCATTTGCAATAATTGCATATTTAACCATTGTTCTCGCCACCTTTTTTTCATTTAGTTATATTATACCTTTATTTTAAATTGAAAACTTAATTAAATAAAAAATAGTTAGCTTTGCTAACTATGATTCTTATTGCGAATTGTTAATAATTCAATATCAGTAAATTTTAATAAATTAGTTTGATTAAGATGATAATGAATTTTATTATCTGATCAAAAAATATATTTAAAAGTAAAAGTAATGTAAGTTAATCCTTCTTTAGTATGAAATTTATTACATACGCCGCGAGGAACAGATTCTAATTTTTTTGTTTTTTTATCATATAAAAAACTTTGTGGTAGATAAAATAATAAAATATGGGTTAATGAAACAATTACAATTCCTAAGAAAAACATTGGTAATCAAGCAAATGGCCACATATATTTTGCACCAATAAAGTTTGTATTTCAACCACCAACATTAAAACCACCATTGTTCCATGGTTCACCGCTACTTGGCCTCACAAATAATTGGTTTGTTTTAAAAATTCAGTCTCAAATTACTGCAATAATAGAAAATAATGTTAATCATAATAACTGTCATTTAAATAATAAACTACTATAAGGCTTTCCAATTAAGCCATATTTATAAACATATAAATAAGCAAAAATAATTAATGTATGAAGAATAAAGTAATTATAGTAAAAGAAATTATCTAAACTTCAATAACCATTAACCGGCGTTATAATTGCTAAAATTGGTAAAACAATTGCTGAAGGAGCAACAACTTCAAAAAATTTTCGACTAGGAAAAATTAAAATAAAGCCCGATAATAACTGGTGTAAACTACATAAGTGTAATGGCATAACTTCACTTAAACCACGAATTTGCGAAGGTCCCACCGGTCCTCAAATTCACTCTGTTTTTAAAACAACTGCTAAATAAGTTACTCAAATCGCATATGTTAAGAAATAAGTTATAATTTGATAAATCCCGATTGAAATCCGAAACCATTGTCAATTAACAGTTTTTGCATAATACTTTCTGCAAACAAATAATGAACCAATAATTAAAACAAAAATACTAATGCCAACTAATTGAAAGACATAATTATGACCTTTAAAAAATCACTGGTCAATTCAATCAGCCCCTGGCAGATATGAACCTGCTGGCTCAAAAAAACCTCATGGTCCATTGCTAGAACGAACAAATTGCATTACTTTTCTCCTTTTATTAAATAATTAATATCTTTTCTATTTATTTTATAACAAAATTAATAATTTTATTTTTAATAATAATTTCTTTAATAATCTCATGCTTATCTAAAAAGGTTTGAACATTGCTATTAGCTTTAGCCAAAGCTGATAATTCTTCTTCTGATGTATCAAGTGGTACTTCTAATTTAGCACGTAATTTACCATTAACTTGAACTGCAATTATAACCTCATTTTTTTGTAAATATTTTTCATCATATGTTGGCCATGTTGACAATGCAACTGATGATGGTTGATTTAATTTTGTTCAAATTTCTTCTGCTAAATGTGGAGCAAACAAACTTAACATTTTAGTAAACCCTTCAAAATACGGTTGATAAATTGGACCTTTTATTTTATAACAAGCATTAATAAAGACCATTAGTTGTGAAATTGCTGTATTAAAACTTAATTTTTCTAACATTTCTGTGCTGTTTTTAACTATTCTATGATAAACAAAATCTAACTCATGATTATTATCTTGCGAAAAATTATTATTTTTAATAAGACGATAAACGCGATCTAATCATTTTCGTGCTGAATCTAAGCCATTTGGATTTCAAGGCAATGATGCTTCAATTGGTCCCATAAACATTTCATATAAACGTAATGTATCAGCCCCATGTGATTTAATAATATCATCAGGATTAATCACATTTCTTTTTGATTTACTCATTTTTGAACCATCTGTCCCTAAAATCATTCCTTGATTAACTAATTTATAAAATGGTTCAGAAGTTGGAACTAATTTTTGGTCATATAAAAATTTATGTCAAAAACGTGAATATAATAAATGCAAAACAGCATGTTCTTGGCCACCAACATATAAATCAACTGGCAATCATTTTTTTAACAAAGCTTGTGCTTTAGCACTACGTAAGTCTAACAGTTGCTTATCTTCCATTAAAATATAAGCTAAATAATATCAACAACTACCCGCTCATTGCGGCATCGTATTAGTTTCTCGGCGTCCTTTTTTTCCAGTACTGTCAATAACAGTTAATCATTCTGTGGCATTAGCTAATGGTGATTCTCCCGTTTGTGATGGTTTAATATTTGTTATTTTTGGTAATTCTAACGGTAATTCTGTTTCATCAACTAAACTAATTGAACCCTCTTCTCAATGAATAATTGGAAAAGGTTCTCCTCAATATCGTTGACGAGAAAATAACCAATCACGAAGTTTATAAGTAGTTTTAACTTTCGCTTTTCCAGCTGCTGTTAAAACATCAATTGCTTTTTTTGTTGCTTCTTCTGTCATTAAACCATTCAAAAAATCAGAATTAATATGTTTACCATCTTTATTATGTAATTTATTATAATGTTCTCCTTCAATAACATAACTAATTGGTAAATGATATTTTAAAGCAAATAAATAATCCCGTTCATCATGACCTGGCACAGCCATCACAGCACCAGTTGCATAAAATGGTAACACATAATCAGCAATTCAAATTGGAATAAGCTTTTCATTAATTGGATTAATAGCATAACTACCAATAAACATTCCATTTTTTTCTTTACTAATATCTTGCCGATCTAAGTCAGTTTTTGTTTTTGTTGCTGCTAAAAATTTTGTAACAGCAGTTTCATATTCAGGTGTTGTTAATTTTGAGACTAATGGATGCTCAGGTGCTAAAACAAGATACTCAACACCAAAAATTGTATCAGCACGGGTTGTAAAAACATTAATAATTTCTGGATTATTTTGGACCGCAAACTTAATTTCAGCACCAACTGATTTTCCAATTCAATTTCGTTGTAACTCTTTAACTGATTCTGGCCAATCAACTTCATCTAATCCTGCTAATAATTTTTCTGCATAGGCAGTAATTTTTAAAACCCATTGTCGCATTGGTTTTTTAAAAACTGGAAAATGTCCACGTTCAGAAACCATTTTTCCATTAATATTTAAGACTTCTTCATTAGCTAATACTGTTCCTAATTCAGGACATCAATTAACATCAACATCACGCATCTCAGCTAATCCATTTTGATATAATAATTCAAAAATTAATTGTGTTGTTTTAAAAAACTCTGGTGAAGAAGTATTAACTTCTTTTTCATAGTCATAACTAAAGCCAAGTGCTTTTAATTGGTTACGAAAATTAGCAATGTTTTGCAAAGTAAATTCTGCTGGATCATTCCCTGTTTGTAAAGCATATTGTTCAGCTGGTAAACCAAATGCATCTCAACCAATTGGATGCAAAACATCATAACCTTGCAATTTTCGCATACGACTAATTACATCAGTTGCAACATATCCTTTTGGATGTCCAACATGTAAACCTGCTCCTGATGGGTATGGAAACATATCTAAAATATAAGCTTTTTGCTCTGAATTATTTGTTGTTTTAAAAGTTTGATGTTCTTCTCAATATTGTTGTCATTTTTGTTCAATTGCTTTATGCGAAAATTCCATCTTTATTACCCTTTCTAAATTTTTATCTTTTTAATTATAACATTGTTCCAAAATTTGTTAGTAATTTAAACACTTTTAATTACATTTTTATTAGCGTATAATAAATTTATAAATAAATTACAGAATGGGAGAAAATTATGAGCGTACAAGAAGCAGCAAAGTTTCGAAAAGCAATTAAAATCTATGATAAAACAAAAGCAGTTAGTGAAAGTGATTTAAAAACAATTTTAACAACTGGAGCCTTAGCACCTAGTTCTAATGGCTTAGAACCAGTAAAAGTTATTATTATCAAAGATCAAAAATTAAAAGAACAAGCAGCATTAAACTGTTTTATGCCTGGCAATCAGCAAAAAGTAAAGGATACCCCAATTTTAGCATTACTATTAGAAGCAAATGGTGATTATTTAACATCTGAAGAATTTTTAACCAATCGCTTAGAACGAATTTTTAGTTGTGAAACATTAAAAACAAATGTGCGAGGAATGAGTAATTACTTAAAAAGTTATCCAAGTCCAGATATGTTTTCGGATGAACAAACACATCTTGTCACTAGTTTTATGGCATTACAAGCTGCTGAATTAAAAATTGGATCAAGTATTGTGGGCGGAATTACGCCACTGCAAGCAACCTCATTTTTTACAAAGCATAATATTGTGGACCCAACAAAATGACATTTATCGTTAGGAATGCTATTTGGATATTATTATGACAATAGACTTCTTGCATAACCTATTAAAATAATTGTAAATATTTTTAAAAAGATACTAATAGCAAATTATAATTTTAATTAATT
>NZ_MQTY02000005.1:0-23589 GCF_016082285.1 Spiroplasma sp. Moj | reverse complement strand
TTAAATAAAAAAGTCATTTTTCGTTGTAGGAAAATATTAAATTTTTAAATAAAAGACATAATTAATTAAAATTATAATTTGCTATTAGTATCTTTTTAAAAATATTTACAATTATTTTAATAGGTTATGCAAGAAGTCTATTGTAACAATTACACCAAATGGGGAAAAAGTAACGGGTAGTTATGAAATGAAAGTGCAAGTAATGCAATTTACAACCAATGAAATAATTGATCTTTATTGAGCTGGTGTTAATATTCTTGTTGCTAATATTACTAATGGCTAAAAAAGTAAAAGGAATTTTACTTTTTTATTTTTAAAATAATTATAAGGAAGATTGATATAATTATAAAAAAGCAAAATTATAAAGGAGTAGTGAAATAGTGTTTAAATTAACATCAAATTATTTGCCAGCAGGTGATCAACCCCTGGCAATTGAAAAATTAACTACCAATTTATTAGCAAATAAAAAACATCAAGTTTTATTAGGAGCAACGGGAACTGGAAAAACATTTACAATGGCAAATGTTATTGAAAATTATCAAAAACCAACATTGGTGATGGCACATAATAAAACATTAGCAATGCAATTATATGTTGAGTTAAAAGAAATGTTTTCAGAAAATCGTGTTGAGTATTTTGTTTCAAACTTTGATTTTTATCAACCGGAAGCTTATTTGCCAGGAAAAGATTTATACATTAATAAAGATGCTCGCCAAAATATGGAGTTAGACATGATGCGGTTAAGTGCTTTTAATGCTTTAACAACTCGTAAAGATGTTATTGTTGTGGCTTCTGTTGCTGCAATTTATGGAGCACAAGATCCAAATGAATATAAAAAATCTTTTTTGCAAATTAATCGTAATCAAAAAATTAGTAAAAAAGATTTAGCCAATTTTTTAGTATCATCAGGATATGTTCGTAATGATATTGAATTGATTCCAGGCAGTTTTAGTGCTAAAGGTGATGTAATTAAAATTGTTCCAGGGTGAAATGTTAAAACTTTTATTCGCATTGATTTGTTTGGAGATGAAATTGATGATTTAGCTTATATTGATGGAATTACTGGTGATGTTACACAGCGGTTATCAACATTAACAATTTTTCCAGCGCAAGATTATATTACTTCTCCAGAACGCTTAGCTGAAGCAATTAAACAAATTGAAGCAGAATTAAAAGTTCGCTTAGCTGAATTAGAAGCAGCTGGAAAAATTGTTGAATTACAACGTTTAAAACAACGAACTGAATATGATTTAGATTTACTTCGTGAAAGTGGAATATGTTCTGGAATTGAAAACTATTCACGACATTTAGATTTACGCGAAGAAGGTGAAGCACCGTATACTTTGATTGATTTTTTTGGCCAAGATTTTTTAACTATTATTGATGAATCACATATGTCATTGCCACAAATTCGAGCAATGTATAACACAGATCGAAGTCGAAAAGAAACCTTAGTAAATTATGGTTTTCGTTTAAAAAGTGCATTAGATAATCGTCCCTTAAATTTTGATGAATTTAATCAAAAATTAAAAAATGTTATTTATGTTTCAGCAACGCCGGGTGATTATGAATTAGGTTTAGTAAATAATGAAGTGGTTGAACAAATTATTCGTCCAACGGGATTATTAGATCCAACCGTAGAAGTAAAATCAACAGTAGGACAAATTGATGATATTATTGAACAAGTAAAAATTCGTCGGAAAAAAAATGAACGTGTTTTTATTACTACTTTAACAATTCGGATGTCAGAAGATTTAACAAGTTACTTACAAGAACAAAATGTTAAAGTTGCATATTTACATAGTGAATTAAAAACTTTAGAACGTAGTAAAATCTTATTGGATTTACGAAAAGGAGTTTATGATTGTATTGTTGGTGTTAACTTAATTCGTGAAGGAATTGATATTCCAGAAGTATCATTAATTTGTATTCTTGATGCTGATAAGCAAGGATTTTTACGAAATGAACGAAGTTTAATTCAAACAATTGGTCGTGCTGCAAGGAATGCGGCTGGGCATGTTATTTTATATGCTGATAGTGTTTCTGAATCAATGCAAAAAGCAATGTGAGAAACTGCTCGCCGTCGGCAAATTCAAGAGGCATATAATTTGAAATATAATATTACTCCAACAACAATTATTAAGAATATTCGTGATTATACTAATATTAAACGTCAAGATGATAAATTACATAACATTAAAAATAAAAAATCAAAAGAATATAAAACAGCTAAAGAAAGATTACTACAAGATTTACGAAAAGAAATGTATGAGGCAAGTAAAAAACTTGATTTTGAACGAGCTGCAGAATTACGCGATATTATTATTGAAATTGAAGCAGAATAATGATTTGTGATAGTATTAATTTACAGGGAGGAACTGGGAATGACAAAGTTTATTGTAAAAGATATTGTTGATAAATTTGGCTACGAGGTGTTAGCTGGAAGGGAAGGTCTTAATCGACCTATTAAAATTTATGGTCTTAATCGACCAGGATTAGAATTAGCTGGCTTTGATTTTGAAAAAAATAATAGTAATCGTCGGGTAGTTTTGTTATCAAATAAAGAGCAATTATTTGTGAATACCTTAAGTGAAAAAGAAAGAAGAGAGCGCTATGAGTATATTTTAAATGAAAATATTCCAATGATTATTTTAACGGAAAAATTTACTGATAAATTATTATTAGAAATTGCGGAAAAACATAGTTGTCCAGTTGTTCGTGCAAGCAATATTACAACAAGTCGTTTATATCAAATGGTATTAGAATTTTTTGATGAACATTTCGCGCCAGTAACAGAAGAACATGCGTCATTAATTAATGTTTTTGGAAAAGGAATTTTATTAAAAGGAAAATCAGGAATTGGAAAATCAGAAATGACATTAGAATTAATTAAAAAAAATCATTTGTTTGTTGGTGATGATCGGATTATTATTCAGCAACGAAATAATAGATTATATGGGCAATCACATGAAATGTTAAAAAATTTAATTGAAGTTCGTGGTTTAGGAATCTTAGATTTAAGTAAAATTTATGGTTTGCAAGTGTTATTAGATGAATCAAAAATTGATTTAGTAATTGAATTAATTCATTTAGATGATGAACAATATAAATCAATTGACCGATTAGGATCTAAGTATAAACATATTAAAATTTTAGATACAAAGGTACCAATTGTAACAATTCCAGTTACATATGGGCGTAATGTTAGTGAATTAGTTGAGACAGCAGTTTCAAAATTAAAATTAGATGAAGCAGGAATTTCTTCGATGCAAATTTTACAAGATCGTTTTAAAGAATATTCAAAATAGAATTGAGAAGGAGTTTATAACGTGAATTTAGCAACATGAATTGCCCACGATACTTATGGAAATTGATTTCGTCATTATTGATTTTTAATTTTTTGTGGTTTTGTAATTACCATTATTTTATCATGAATTAATTTTCGTAAACGTGATATTCCAACGCAAGGATTTTACTGAGGAATTTTTGTGATTACACCGATTGCTTTATTAGGGGCTAGTTTTTTTGGTAAATATGATGTTAAAAATCCAATTTTCTTTTTTACATTATTTGCTTTCTGAGAACCAGGAATGAGTATTCATGGGGGGCTAATTTTTGGTTTAATTGCCGGCTGAATTTGATTTGGTTTTGAATCACGAAAACATAATATTTCGTTATGAGTATATGCTGATTTAATTGTTCCAAATATTTTGTTAGCACAAGCAATTGGGCGATGAGGTAATTTTTTTAATCATGAATTATTAGGAGCACCAATTGCACGCGAACAATTAATGTGATTGCCAAGTTTTATTCGTGATAATTTATTTAAATGATATGTCCCAACTCCGGTACCAAATAATTTTCATCCAACAGAGGCAATTGGGATTAATGGAAACCCTGTTGACCCAACTGATTTTAATAATGTGCGATATTTTCAACCAATTTTTCTATATGAATCATTGGCTAATATTTTATTATGATTCTTAATTGTGATTGCATTACCATTAATATTTCGTTATAGTTATTATTGAAGGTTTAAAAAAGAAGAACCCGATTTTATGAAGTTATCGTGAAAAGGTGTTTGAGCAAAATGATATTATGATATCAAACCCTATCCAATGGTTGTTAATAATTTATCACAACAAGTAAATTTGAAAAAAGTTTATTTTAAAAATAAACATAAGATGACAAAAAAACAAGTGATGAAAGCACATTGGAAATATTGTGGTGCACGATTAAAACAAATTTTTACAGCTGATGTCCGAGAATTAGAAAAAATAGAAAACCCTCATCGTTTAAAAATTTTCCGTTGTGGAATTAAAACTGGGATGTATATTGCTGGTTATAATTTCATTCGGATTATTTTAGAAACACAACGAGATGATCATGATTTATTTTTAAAAAATATGTGAACATTGGATTATGTTATTCTTAGTTTAATGATTGTAATTGGTATTATTTTAATATTATTTGCCCAATGGATAGCTGTTATAAAATGAAGAAAAGGCGGATGATTATATGAAAAACAATACTAATGAAATATATGATATTTTAATTATTGGAGCTGGTCCTGGTGGGATGACAGCAGGAATTTATGCTGCACGAGCAATGGCAAATATTGCAATGATTGAAAAAGGAGCACCAGGAGGAAAAATAACAAAGACAAGTGAAATTGAAAATTATCCTGGTTTTGATAATATTCAAGGCTATGAATTAGCCATGAAAATGTTTGAACAAACCCAAAAATTAAAAATCCCATATATTGCTGATCGTGTGACAAATATTATAAGACAAGATAATTTGTTTAAATTAGAGTTATTTTCAAAAAAAATCTTATTAGCAAAAGCAGTTATTGTTGCAACCGGAACAGTTGAACGTAAATTAGGAGTGCCTGGTGAATTAGAATTAGAAGGACATGGAGTTTCATATTGTGCAGTTTGTGATGGCGCTTTATATAAAGAAAAAGATGTAGTTGTTGTTGGGGGAGGCTATGCTGCTCTTGAAGAAGCTCTTTATTTAGCGCGCTTTGTTAATAAAGTTTATCTAATTCATCGTCGTGATGAATTTCGTGCTGATAATAATATTGTGAATAAAGTAAAAGCACATCCTAAAATTAATTTTATTGTTGATACAATAGTAACTGAAATTAAGGATGTGACCGAAAAACGGGTGACAACAGTTGTTATTAAAAATGTGAAAACAGGTAAAATTGATAATTTACCAGTTAGTGCTGTTTTCCCATATATTGGGGCGATTCCAATTAGTTATTTTGCAAAAAACTTAGGAGTTTTAAATGAAGAAGGCTATTTTATTATTAATAATAAATGTTTAACAGCATTGCCAGGATTATATGCCGCTGGTGATGTTACAAATACAACATTACGACAAATTGCAACTGCGATTAGTGATGGAGCAAAAGCAGCGCAATTTGCCTTAGAATACCTTAATAGTTGTCATTAAAAAGGTATTTTTTGCGGTAAGATATATATTGGATAAAGATGAAAAAGAAAGTGAGAAGGATTTATGACAAACAAAAAAGAATTAAAAGATGTTCAAGTTAAAGGAAAAAAAGTTTTAGTCCGTGTTGATTTTAATGTGCCAATGAAGGATGGGCAAGTTACTGATGATAATCGGATTACTGCAGCTTTACCCACAATTAAATATTTGTTAGCACAAGAAGCAAAAGTAATTTTATTTTCTCATTTAGGGAAAGTTAAAACAGCTGATGATTTAGAAAAACGTGATATGGCGCCAGTGGCAAAGGTATTAGAACAAAAATTAGGACAACCAGTTAAGTTTATTAATGTTTTTGAAGGAAAACAATTGGAAGAAGCTATTGATGAAATGCATAATCAAGATGTAATTTTATTTCAAAATACACGCTTTGCTGATATTATTAATAGTAATGGTCAAATTAGTGTTGATAGTGATGGTAAAGCAACTGCAAAACGAGAAAGCAAAAATGATTATGCTTTAGGGAAATATTGAGCAAGTTTAGGTGATGTTTTTGTTAATGATGCATTTGGAACTGCGCATCGTGCCCATGCTTCAAATGTTGGGATTGCAGAAAATATTGTTGAATCATGTTTAGGATTTTTAGTGGAAAAAGAAGTAAAAATGTTGTCACAAGGAGTAGACAATCCAGTTAAACCATTTGTTGCTATTATTGGTGGAGCAAAAGTTTCCGATAAAATTGGGGTAATTGAACATTTATTAACAAAAGCAGATAAGATTTTAATTGGTGGTGGAATGGCATATACTTTTTTTGCTGCTCAAGGTCACAAAATTGGAAATTCATTATTAGAAGTTGATAAAGTTGAAATTGCTAAAACCTTTTTATCAAAAGCAAAAGGAAAAATTATTTTACCAATTGATGCATTAGAAGCACCTGAATTTGCTGATGTACCAGCAAAAGTTACAACAGGTTTGGATATTGATGATGGTTATATGGGATTAGATATTGGTCCCAAAACAATTGAATTATTTAAAAAAGAATTAGCGGATGCAAAAACGGTTGCTTGAAATGGACCAATGGGAGTTTTTGAATTTAAAAATTATAGTATTGGAACAAAAGCTGTTTGTGAAGTAATTGCTGAACTAAAAGGAGCCTTTACTTTAATCGGAGGAGGCGATTCAGCTGCAGCGGCAATTCAATTAGGATATAAAGATAAATTTACTCATATTTCAACTGGTGGTGGTGCTAGCTTAGAATATATGGAAGGGAAACCACTGCATGGTATTGAAGCTGTTCAAAATAAATAATATAATAAAACGACAAAATGTCGTTTTTTTGTCAAAATGGAATAACTATGCCAACTATTGTTTTTTATGATAGAATAAATGTGAATGTTTATAATTATATAGAATAGAGGAGATAGTTGAATGGCAGTTAGCGATCGTAAAATTGTAAAAAAACATGGGAAAATAGCAGATAAAATTATGGCGTTAGATGAAACAATGCAAGCATTGTCTGATGATGCATTAAAAGAAAAGACAAATGAATTTAAAACAAAGTTAGCAGAAGGTGCTACATTAGATGATATTTTAGTTGAAGCATTTTCTGTTGCCCGTGAAGCAGCTCGTCGAATTTTAGGATTACATGCTTATCGTGTCCAACTAATTGGGGGCATTGTTCTTCATGAAGGTGATGTGGCTGAAATGAAAACAGGGGAAGGAAAAACTTTAACTGCTTTAATGCCAACATATTTGAATGGTTTAACTGGTAAGGGTGTTCATGTTATTACTGTTAATGAATATTTATCAAGACGGGATTCAGAAATCAATGGTCAAGTTTTTAGTTTTTTAGGTTTAACAGTTGGTTTAAATTCTCGTGATATTACTAAAGATGCAAAAAGAGAAGCATATAGTTGTGATATTACTTATACTACTAATGCTGAATTAGGATTTGATTATTTACGAGATAATATGGTAAAAGTTTACAGCGAGAAAGTCCAACGAGGATTAAATTATGCCATTATTGATGAGGCTGATTCAATTTTAATTGATGAATCAAGAACGCCATTAATTATTTCGGGGGGACGTCAAAACCGAATACCGCAATATCAAGCAGCTGATCATTTTGCAAAATCATTATCACGAAAGAATGATCTTGAAATTGATTTAGAAACAAAACAAGTTTATTTAACTCCAGAAGGAATTACTAAAGCAGAAAAAATCTTTTCAATTAATTCTTTATTTGATATTAAAAATACTGAATTATACCATTTAATCCTAAATGCTTTAAAAACTAATTTTGTTTTTAAAAATGGTGTTGAATATGTTGTTCAAAATAATGAAATTATTTTAATTGATCAGTTTACTGGCCGTTTAATGCCGGGACGTGCTTATAGTGATGGTTTGCAACAATCATTACAAGCAAAGGAACGTGTTGATATTGAAGAAGAAACAGTGACAATGGCAACAATTACTTACCAAAACTTTTTCCGATTATATAATAAATTAAGTGGGATGACTGGTACTGCAAAAACAGAGGAAGAAGAATTTATTAAAATTTATAATATGCGTGTAATTCAAGTTCCAACTAATCGCCCATTAATTCGGCGTGATGAAGCTGATTATATGTTTGCAAATCGTGATGCAAAAATGCAAGCAATGATGAAAGAAATTATTGCTTTGCATGAAAAGGGACAACCAATTTTAATTGGAACAACTTCAGTTGATTCATCAGAAATTGTGTCGCATTATTTACGAAATGCTAACTTAAAATTTGAAATGTTAAATGCGAAAAATCATGAGCGTGAAGCAGACATTATTGCAAAAGCTGGTGAAAAAGGAGCTATTACTTTAGCAACAAATATGGCTGGTCGGGGAACAGACATTAAGTTAGGTGATGGTGTTAAAAAAATTGGAGGATTAGCTGTTTTTGGAGTTGAACGAAACGAAGCACGTCGAATTGATAACCAGTTACGAGGGCGAGCAGGACGACAAGGAGATCCTGGTTTTTCGCGCTTTTATGTTGCGATGGATGATGAATTAATGATGCGCTTTGGTGGGGATCGCCTACGTCGAATTTTTGCTCGGTTAGGTCCGGATTTTATTCAATCACGAATGTTAACAAGAGCAATTTCTAATGCACAAAAAAAAGTTGAGGGAATGAATTTTGATCAACGAAAATATATTTTAGATTATGATAATGTTTTAGCACAACATCGTGAAGCAATGTATGCACGACGTGATCAAATTTTAACAGCAACTGATTTAAAACCAATTATTAAAAAAATGCAATATTCGGCAGCTTATGATTTAACCAAAATGTTTGGTAATGAATCGCATGGGGAATGATTTATTCATTATGATGACTTAATTAAGGGGATTAGTGATAAAGTTGTTGCAGTTAATGTGTTAGATAAAGCAGCCATGGAAAAAATGAAGCGAGAACAAGTTGCTAAATATGTGGCAACAAAAATGAATGAATTTTATTTAGCGCGAACAGAAGATGTTCCTGCTGATGTTATTAATCAAATTGAACGAAGTGCAATTATTACTTCGTTTGATGATTATTGAACAAAACATATTGATCAAGCAAGTAAATTACGAAGTGGAATTTACTTACGAAGTTATGCTCAAACAAATCCATTACACGCTTATGTTGAAGAAGCTGCAAAATTATTTGAGCATATGCAATTATCAATTGCACATGAAGTTGTAATTAAATTAGCAAATGTTGTTATTCGCAAAATTGATGGTGATATTCAAGCTGAACCGTTTCATGATTCAGAACAAGAAATTCGAGAATTTAAACAAAAAGGGTAATTAATAAACCACTATGCTAAAGTAGTGGTTTTTCTGTATTATTAAATTAGAATGAGGGATAAAGATGAGCTTTGCGTTAGAAGTAAAAGAGGAAATTGTTAGAAAAGAATTTGACCAAATTTGTCAGAAAGCTTTTTTAACTGGTTTTGTTAAATATAATATGACATTAAATATTAGTAATCATTTTTTTAACTTTGAAGTAACCTCAATTAGTAATATAATTATTCGAACAATTTATACGTTTTTAAAAAATTTATATCAAGTTAAAATTGACATCATTATTGTTCAAGGCACAAAATTAAAAAATAGCAAAACCTTCAGTTTACGAATTAAAGAACGAGCTACTGAAATATTAAAAGACCTACAAATTTTTGATGCAGAAACTAATCAAAAATTTGTTGCCATCTCATCGGAATGAAATGAACGACAACAACGAGCTTATATTGCAGGCATTTTTGTTGCTTGTGGTAGTGTTAATTCACCAGAAACAAGTAATTATCATTTAGAAGTTCAGTTTAATGATGAAGTTTCAGCACAATATTTTCAAAAATTATTGCATAAATTTCATTTTCCATTTAAGATAATTGTCCGTCATGATCGTTATGTTTGTTATTTAAAAAAATCAATTTTAGTTTCAGATTTCTTAAAATTAATTGATGCAATTAATAGTGTCCTTGCTTTTGAAAATACTCGTATTTCAAGGGATATGGTTAATAGTATTAATCGTTTAAATAATATTGAAATTTCAAATCAACAAAAAGCAATTAAAGCTGGGGAAGAACAAGTTGCAATGATTAATTATTTACTTGAACATGATTTGTTTGATGAACTAAATGAAAATACCAAAAAAGTAGCTTTATTACGAATTGCTTATCCCGATGCATCGTTGCAAGATTTGTCAGCATTATTAGAAAATGAAACTAGTATTGAAATTTCAAAATCGGGAGTAAACCACTTATTTCGTGAAATTAAGAAAAAATATTATGAAAATATAAAATAATTTATGTTATAATTTATTTATTATTTTTTATTAAAATAGGTCATTAAAAATGGAGGAAAAACTAATGGGAAAGCCTAAAAAGCACGTTAAATTTTTTGAATTTTTAACTGTTTTTTCAACAGCGGTTGGAATTACAATTGGAATTGGAATTTATTTAAAAAATGATACTTCAGAAGGACATCTTTTATATTTTACTCAAAATCCTTATTTATCAATTGGATTATGGATTTTAGTTGGAATTTTAGGAATGGCAATGATTATGGTCTTTATTGAAGTTACATCAGTAAAAACTAAAAGTGGACATGGGACATTACCATCATGGGTTAATATTTTAATTGGTCGGCAAGTTGGTAGTTTAATAGCATTATTTTATATCTTTTTTTATTTTCCAATTTTATTAGGTCTTTTCCCAATTTTTAGTATTAATGCAATGTTTGATGCACTAGAAGTGCAAAGCATTAGTAAGGAAACACAACATATAATTGCGAGTGCTGTTGGCCTTGTTATTTTAATTTTATTTTACTTAATAAATATTTTTTTCCGAAATGTTGGTAAATGAGTTCAAACAATTGGAACATTTATTAAATTTATTCCTTTACTAGTTAGTCTAGTTATAGGCTTTGTTGCTCCAATTGAAAATAATGTTTTTGATAAACATAGGGAATTAAAGTTTGGTAACTTTTTTATGGGGATTTTACCAGTATTATTTTCATTTGATGGTTTTATTTATGCTGCAGGATTACAAAAAGAAGTTTCTAACAAAAATGTTGTTCCAAAAGCATTATTTGCGGCAATGTTATTTATTACTATTTTTTATATTTTAGAAGTTATTTCTTTGTTTTTAGGAACAAATGATGGTAGTGTTTTTACTTTATTTAAAAATCTCCTTGGTGGTCCAATTGCAAAAGTCTTAATGTGATTTATTATGTTAACAGCATTAATGAGTATTAATGGTTTAACCTTTGTAGCTCCTTCATTTGGACATACAGTGCAAGAAGAAAATCTTGTTTATATTGGAAAGAAAGAATTAAGTTATCAACAAATTGGTTTGATTCAAATGGCAATTACTGTTTGTTTCAATTTAATATTAATGGGACTTAGTCTTGGCGTTATAGGTGATCCAATGTATTTATTAGATCTTTCTTCTAATGCCGTTAGTTTTACTGCTTTTCTATGTTATATTAGTTTAATTATTGCTGTTTGTATTAATCGTTATACAAAGCGAGTAGAAGTAGCAAAAGTAAAAGGAATGTATTATTATGCTGGTTTTTCTCTTTTCTTGTTAATAGGTTCAATAGGTTATATTATGTATAATTTCTTTGCTT
This sequence comes from Spiroplasma sp. Moj, assembly GCF_016082285.1. Classification (NCBI taxonomy): domain Bacteria; kingdom Bacillati; phylum Mycoplasmatota; class Mollicutes; order Entomoplasmatales; family Spiroplasmataceae; genus Spiroplasma; species Spiroplasma sp. Moj. The sequence continues at coordinate 11,991 of NZ_MQTY02000005.1, read as the reverse complement.
ATAGTAGTAATCATAAAACTTTATATAGTTTATTAATTATTATTGGGGGAACATTAGTAATATGAGGTATTAATGAATTATTATTATGGCATAAAGCAACACCACCTGCTGGTGAAGTAAAAATAAAAACCCCATTGATTAATAATGTTAATCAATAAGATTATAAGTAAGAATTTTGTCAAGTTCATCAGTTTGATGAACTTTTTTTCATCCACCAAGAAGAATATAAACTTTAAAATTATGTTTTTTTAATAAATGGTATAAATCTAAATGAGAATGGCCAGCACTTGAAACAAAAAGAATTTTTTTATTTTTAGTTACTTTTTTCGAATAAATTAAACGAAAAAGATGATGAGGAATATTAATACTATTAATTAATAATATGACTTTCAATTCATTCTTCTTTTAGACGAATATCAATAATTAACCATTTATCTGAATTATTAATTTTTGGTAGTCTTTTAATTGATTTAGTATTGTATTTTATTTCAAATGCTGATAAAAACATTTTTTCACCTCTATGAAAACATTATAACATTAATAAAGTTAATATTTTATTAAGAAATCATTAAAATTTAAGTATATAATTAAAATGTTAGATAGAAACGAGGGAGAAGAATGCGAAAACCAATTATTATTGGAAATTGAAAAATGCATAAAATAACGGATGAAACAATTGACTTTTTAAAACAAGTTGATAATGTATGTCATGATTTAAAACTTGAAGCTGGTATTGCAGTACCATTTGTTAATTTAGTAGTGGCAAAACAACATGCGCATCATTTAATTATTGCGGCTCAAAATTGTCATTATGAAGATTTTGGGGCTTTTACTGGTGAAATTTCAGTTGAAATGTTGCAAGCTTTAAAGATTACACATGTTATTATTGGACACTCAGAACGTCGTGAAATGTTTAATGAGACAAATGAAACAGTAAACTTAAAAGCAAAAAAAATCTTAGCAAAAGGGATGGTGCCGATTATTTGCTGTGGTGAAACATTACAACAATATGAAAACAATGAAACACAGCAAATTGTTGAAACACAAATTGAAAAAGCATTACAAGGTATTGATTTTGAAGATGCAAAAACAATTGTTATTGCTTATGAACCAATTTGAGCAATTGGGACAGAGAAAACAGCAACAGCTGAGATTGCACAAAATGTTTGTGCAATAATCCGAGCAAAAATTGCTAATCTTTATGATGAAGTAGTAGCAAATATGATACGGATTCAATATGGAGGCAGTGTTAAACCGGAAAATATTCAAGAATTATTAGCTCAGCCAGATATTGATGGTGCTTTGGTTGGCGGTGCTAGTTTAGAACCGAAAACTTTTTTAGGGTTAGTAAAATAATTAATAATAAAAAATAATAAATAAGATTTTATTTTCAGAAGTTAACCTTGAGTAATTTAACTTCTTTTTATTTTTCTTAAAATAAGATATAATTATATGTTGGAATAAAGGATTGAGGTTAAAATGAGTTTAATTAATATTGAAAATTTAAGTCATGCTAACGATGGGAAAGTTTTATATAAAAATTCAACAATTCGAATTAATAAAGGTGAACATTTAGCTTTAATTGGAGCAAATGGAACAGGGAAAACAACATTATTAAGTATTATTTATGGAAAACTTACTCCTGATGAAGCAAACATTGAGTTGCATCCAAGAGTAAAAATTGGTTATTTAGACCAACACCAAGAGTTAGATGGAACATTAACAGTTGATCAATTTTTAAAATTAACATATCAACATTTATTTGAAATTGAGGAAAAAATTCATGCAATTTATGAAAAAATGAGTCTTAATTATGATGAAGATGAACTTGTCAAATCACTGAAATTACAAGAACACTTAGATCAAAATGGTTTTGAAACAATTGATAAGGAAATTCGTAGTTTAGTTGATGGTTTAGGAATTGATCCAGAAAAATTGAATGTTAAATTATCCGAATTATCGGGTGGTCAACGAGGAAAAGTTACCCTAGCAAAGTTATTATTATCAGAAAATGATTTTTTGTTATTAGATGAACCAACTAACTTTTTAGATTTAGAACAAGTTGAATGATTAGCCAAATTTTTACAAAATTATGAAAAAGCGTTTCTAGTTGTTTCGCATGATATTGATTTTATTAATAAAGTAGCAAAAGTGATTTATGCTATTGAAAACTTAAGCATTAATCGCTATGTTGGTAATTATCAACAATATTTAGCATTAAGTGAATTAAAAAATGAACAATATGATAAAGCACAAAAAGGGCAAGAACGTCTAATTAAAAAAATGGAAACTTATGTCGCAAAAAATAAGGCGCGTGCTTCAACAGCAAGAAGTGCCCAGTCACGGCAAAAACAAATTGATAAAATTGAGGTAATGGATAAAAGGCATGAATTAACAAAACCAAAATTTGTTTTTAAATATAAGAGACCAGCTAGTACGACTATTATTAGTGCAGAGCAATTAGCAATAGGATATCAGTTTCCTTTAATTAAGCCATTAACATTTGATATTCGTGATGGTGAAAAATGTATTGTGCGAGGATATAATGGAATTGGAAAAACAACCTTTCTAAATACTTTAGTAGGAAATATTCCTAAGTTAGGTGGAACATTAAAAATTGGTAATGGAGTAGTTATTGCGTATTTTCATCAAATTGAACAATTAATGGATATGACACCAATTGAATATTTAAAAAACTTATATCCAGACTTGGAAGAAGGGCGAATTCGAAGTATTTTAGCCAACTTTGGCGTTAAAAGTACTTTAATGCAAAATCAGATGACAAAATTGTCGGGTGGTGAACAAACAAAGGTTCGGTTATCGGCATTATCTTTACAACCATGTAGTTTACTAATTTTAGATGAACCAACGAACCATATTGATGTTTTGGCCAAAGAAGCATTGTTAGAAACAATTCAAGCCTTTGATGGAACAGTTCTAATTACAACGCATGATATTAATTTTAATTTTAATTGAGCTGACAAGGTGCTTGATTTTGAAACGATGGTTTAGCAATATGATGCAAAAACATTATTTTTATGTCTTATTCTGTGCTGATGAAACACTCTATGCTGGTTATACGGTTGATTTAAGACGGCGCGAAAAAGAACATAATATGGGCATTGGGGCAAAATATACCGCTTTAGCAAAACGACGACCAGTCAAAATAATTTATAGTGAAGAATATGCAACTCGTTCTGCGGCAATGCAACGTGAAGCCGCTTTTAAGCAATTATCACGGTTAGAAAAAATTATCTTTTTGCAAGAACATAATATTAATTTACCATTTGTAATTTCATCAGATATGGTAAAATCATAATAGGAGCATAAAGCGGGGGTAGGATGGATAGTAATATTAAAGTTTTAGTTGATGAATTAACTAAACTATATCATCGTTATCAAACAGAATCACTGCGTAATGATATTATGACTTGCTTAGATATTTTAAAATATTATGATTTTAATGACAAAAATAATCAAATTTTTATTGGTTATGTCGTATGAGTTTTGTTTATTGTAACAATAAAGGTTGAAGAAAATATTGATTTAACAACGGATTTATCAAATTTAGTTGCTAAAGGATATACAACTGGTAACCATCGTAATATTTTTCGTCGCAAAAAGTCAAAAAATACTAATGATTTTGAAAAAGAAGTTGAGTTTTATATTAAACGAAATTATTTTGATGATGAATATGAGCGTTTACAACGATTACTTTTAAAAAGGAACGCCAAACTAATTGGCCCCGTAAATGATTTTTTAGCAGGCTTTAATTATGAAAAAATATTAACTAATCCTATTCAATTATTGGATAATCAAGAATTAGTATTAAGATTACAAAATGTTGTAATTCTAATTTTAAAACCATTTGAAATTGAAAAAAATGAATTTTTAACGAAAGAAACATTAATTAGTAAGCAATTGCTTGCAATTAATGAACATCGTGCTAAATATTTGAAGCAATATAACAAATTATTTCTTCAAACAAATAATTAATTTATATAGTACAATATAAGTAGTTTAAACTAAACAAGGAAGGAAGTTATGAAACCAGAATTAAAGGAATTATTATTAGAAATTAAAACTAAAATTAATGATGATAAACTTTTTCGTGATTTTATTGGCGAAGTTCTAAATGAAGCTAATTACAATAATTATTATGAACAATCAGTTGATGATGAAGAAATTGCAGAGCAATTAGTTGAAATCTATTTTATTGAAAATTATAGTAGTGATGAAGAAGTTTCAGATCTAAAAGAAAAAATCATGAAAATTTTATTCTTTTTAGAAGGACAAGAAGAATTAATTAAAGAATATGCTTATTTTGTTGAAACCAAAGTAAGTCAAATTGTGACAGAACTTAACTAATTTTATTAATCTGTGACAGTTAATGTTAGATTTTTTAAACTTAGATTTAATCATTTGTACATATTAAAAATTTACAATTTTCTTTTTTAAAAATAAGATTATTTTATGATGCTAATTTACAAAAAACTAATTAAGAGGGTGAGAGAATGGGAAAAGATTGAATCGTTGTTAAAGGCGCTCGAGAGAATAATTTAAAGAATATTGATGTTAAGGTACCTAAAAATAAATTAGTTGTTTTTACTGGTTTATCAGGAAGTGGAAAATCATCATTAGCTTTTAATACCATTTATGCAGAAGGAAGACGCCGTTATATTGAAAGTCTATCAAGTTATGCTCGCCAATTTTTAGGTGGAAATGAAAAACCTGATGTTGATGCAATTGAAGGTTTGTCACCAGCTATTTCTATTGATCAAAAAACAACTAGTCATAATCCTCGCAGTACTGTTGGAACAGTTACTGAAATTTATGATTATTTACGTTTATTATATGCTCGCGTTGGGACACCATATTGTATTAATGGTCATGGGGTTATTAAATCAGTAACAGTTAAAGAAATAATAAATAATTTAAAACAACTTTTAACAGAAGGTGAAAAATTTAATATTTTGTCGCCAGTAGTTCGTGATAAGAAAGGTAGTTTTAAAGATTTATTTGCACGTTTAAAACAAGAAAGTTTTATTCGTGTCAAGGTTAATGATGAAATCAAAACTTTAGATGAAGAAATTGAATTAGATAAAAATAAACGACAAAATATTGATATTATTATTGACCGCTTGGTTTATAAAGAATCAGCAGATTTATTAAGTCGAATTCATGATGCAATTGAAGTAGCGTTAAAATATGGTAATGCATTAGTAAAAATTGATTTTGCTGATCAAAAAAAGGAAATGCTTTTTTCAACTAATTATTCATGTAGTATTTGTGGTTTTGTTATTCCGGAATTAGAACCACGATTATTTTCATTTAATTCACCCTCAGGAGCTTGTAGTGAATGTAAAGGATTGGGAGTAAAATTAGAAGTTGATGAAGATTTATTGATACCTAATCGGTCATTATCAATTTTACAAGGGGCAATTATTTATTTAAAAAATATTGTTAATACAACAAATATTGAATGGCAAAAGTTTAAAGTTTTAGCTAATCATTATCATATTGTGTTAGAACAACCCGTCAGTGATTTGACAAAAGAGCAACTAGAATATTTGATTCGTGGTAGTGATGAACCAATTGAATATAATTTAAAAACAGCTAGTGGGAACATTATGCGGGGATATGATTATATTGAAGGAATTGGGCAGTTAATTGAACGTCGCTATACGGAAACATCAAGTGAATCACAACGTGAATATTATAAACAATTTATGACAGATAAAAAATGTGGAACTTGTTTAGGAAAGCGATTAAATGAAATTCCTTTATCAGTTAAGATTAATAATATTAGTATTTCTGAATTTACTGATTTATCTGTTGAAGATGAATTAAAAGAAGTTTTGAATTTAAAATTAACAGAATCACAACAAGAAATTGCACGATTAATTATTAATGAATTAGTTAATCGTTTGGATTTTTTAAGTCGTGTTGGATTAGGTTATTTAACGTTATCACGTAATGCTTCAACATTATCAGGTGGAGAAGCTCAACGAATTCGATTAGCAACGCAAATTGGTAGTCAATTAACAGGGGTTTTGTATGTTCTTGATGAACCTTCAATTGGATTACACCAACGAGATAATGATAAATTAATTGAAACATTAAAAAGTTTACGTGATTTAGGAAATACTTTAATTGTTGTTGAGCACGATGAAGATACGATTCGTGCTAGTGATTATATTATTGACATTGGTCCACGTGCAGGAATTAATGGGGGGCAAGTTGTTGCTACGGGAAGTATTAATGATATTCAACAAAACCCAAATTCAATTACTGGTAAATATTTAACTGGTGAATTAGCAATTGATGTGCCAAAAAAACGGCGTGGTGGTAATGGCTTAGTATTAGAAATTAAAGGAGCACGAGAAAACAATTTAAAAAATATTAATGTTACAATTCCTTTAAATAAATTTGTTTGTTTAACAGGTGTTTCAGGAAGTGGTAAATCAACTTTAATGAATGAAATTTTATGAAAGGGTATTAAGAAAAATTTAGGGTTAGCAACTGAACGACCAGGGGCATATGATAAAATCGTTGGGATTGATAACATTGATAAAGTAATTAATATTTCCCAAGATCCAATTGGGAAAACACCACGGAGTAATCCAGCAACTTATACATCAGTTTTTGATGATATTCGTGATTTATTTGCCGATACAAATGAAGCTAAAGCACGAGGGTATTTGAAGGGTCGTTTTTCGTTTAATGTGCCAGGTGGACGTTGTGAACATTGTCAAGGTGATGGAATTATTAAGATTTCAATGCACTTTCTACCAACGGTTTATGTTTCTTGTGAAGTTTGTGAAGGGAAACGTTATAATGATGAAACATTATTAGTTAAATTCAAAGATAAAAATATTTATGATGTTTTAGAAATGACAGTTGACCAAGCTTGTGATTTTTTTGCGGCACAACCAAAAATTAGTCAGAAGTTAGGAACAATGCAAGAGGTTGGGTTAGGTTATATTAAATTAGGTCAATCAGCAACAGAATTGTCTGGTGGAGAAGCCCAACGGGTTAAGTTATCAACCTTCTTGTTAAAACGGACAACGGGAAAAACTTTATTTTTATTAGATGAGCCAACAACGGGATTACATGTTGATGATGTTAAAAGATTGTTAGTAGTTTTGAATAAAATTGTTGATAATGGTGATACTGTTATTACGATTGAACATAATTTAGATGTTATTAAAATGGCTGATTATATTATTGATTTAGGACCAGAAGGTGGCATTGGTGGTGGTATGATTGTTGCAACAGGAATACCAGAACAACTTGTTTTAAAAAGTGGCACTAGTTATACAGCACAATATTTAAAACCTTTATTAAAGTAAGAGGTTACAATGGATGTTAAAAAACAACTTTTTAAGGCAACGTTTTTTCAAAAAAAATATAATTTGGTAAAATTATTAACAGAAAAATATGCGGATGCACAAAATAAAATTAAAGTAATTAATGTTGTTGGTACAAACGGAAAGGGATCAGTTTCAAATTACTTACACCGCCAGTTAATGTTAAATTATCAACGGGTAGGTCTTTTTACATCACCAGCATTTTCAAAACATAATGAACGAATTAAAATTAATATCAAGATGATTAGTGATAGTGATTTAAAACGAATTATCAAAGAAATTAAAGAAGAAATTAAAACTTATCAATTAACTTTTTTTGAAATTTGAGTTTTAATTTGTATTAAATATTTTTTAGAGCAAAAAATTGATATTGCAATTATTGAAGCTGGAATTGGTGGTTGTTTAGATGCAACGAATGTTTTTAATAATCAATTAGCTGTTTTATTAACTTCAATTGATTATGAACATACTGAGATATTAGGCAATACTTTGGATAGTATTATTCAAAATAAAGTTGGAGTTGCAAAAAACAATTGTCAACTTTTTATTAGTGCTAGTTGTAAAAAACATTTTAATTTAATTGCAAAATATTATAATTCGGATAATATTATTACAAGCGAAGTTTATTCACAAGCAATTAATTATTACCAAGAATTTAATGTTGGCTTAGTTATTAAGTTTTTAAAAATTTTTAAGTTTAAAATTAATTATGAGATTTTTAAAGTGAACCCAGTCTTAGGGCGTTTTACCCAACTAAGTAAAAATCCGTATTTTATTATTGATGGAGCACATAATCCAGAAGGAATTCGTGCCTGTATTTATACTTTTGAAATGTTACATAATTTGAATCGAAATGAAGTATTAGTATTATATGCTTCTTCACAAAAAAAAGATTATATGCAAAATTTAACTTTATTGAAGGAACATTTTGACAATAATTTATATATTACGGAATTTCAGCATCCAATGTCATGAGACATTAATAATATTAAGATGCAGAACAAAGTTAAAAATTGAAAAAAATTATTATTACAAAATAAAACAAAAAATATTTTAGTTTGTGGGTCGCTATATTTTATTCCGTTGGTTTATCAGTTTTATTTAGAGAGGGTGTAAAATATGCTATATATATTAACAAATATTGGTGCTTGTTTAGGGAATGCTATTTTATTTTATCTTGGGGTATTATTAGATTATAAAAATTGAAAAAAAATTAGTATTTTAACAATTACAATTATGAGTTTATTAATTGCATTATCTGTTATTTTAACAAATATCATTAGTTATACTATTCCGTTCCCATTTATGGGAGGAGGAGTAATTCAATTAGCATTAGGTAACTTTTTAATTTTTGTGATTGGAATGTTATTTGGACCATTTTTGGGTGTATTGAGTGGTCTTGCTACTGATGCTTTAGGGGATTTGATAAATATTGGTGGAACATATCATAGTGGTTTTTCCTTTAATCTTGCTTTATATGGTTTTTTAGGAAGTATAGTTTTTTTATTTAAAACTGATAAATTTTGAATATTAAAAACAATTATCTTATATGCAATAGGGTTTGCTTTAATTTCATTTGCATTTAATGTTTTATGATTATATGCAATCGGTCTAAAACAAGTTCTTTTCCCAATGGCTTTTGTTATTAAAGCAATTAAGTTTCCAATTCAATTAGCAATTTATTTACCAATGGTTATTTCAAGTTTTACTATTTTATATAAATTAATTACTTCACGTCATAATCTTGCTTTATGATGCACCCAAAAAGAATTATTAGTTTTAACACCAATTAAATTTAAAAAACAGAAAAGATATAATAGTTAAAAGTTGTTTATATGTGGAAAAGTTTTAAAAACTTAATAATTATAACTGTTTTATTTAAAAAAGATTGTGGATAAGTCAGCTAATAGCATTATTTTAACAAATTATATTTACTTATTAATTGTTCATTGTAATATTATTAATGATTAAACAAAGAGGAATGGGAAAATGATGGAAAAAGAAACTACTTATTTAATTAAACAAGAGTATCAATTGTCAGATGATGAACGTATGTTACTTTTATGTTTATATCGACCAATTATTGGCGATAAAGCACATATGTTATATATTGCCTTAACAGCACAAGATTTCATCTTAGAATTAAATACTAAATATCATTTAGACAATCTTTTAACATTATTACAAATATCATATGATGAATTTTTAGTAGCAAAAAGTAAATTAGAAACAATTGGTTTATTAAAGAATTTAAAACGTGAAAAAGGAAAGCACTATATTTTAAAACCACAATTACCAATTTCCGCAATTGCTTTTTTTGAAAATCAAATTTTAAGAAATTATTTATTGAATATTGTAGGAGAAAAATCTTTTTCAATTATTAAAGCTAAATTTATTGTTAATCAGCAAGAGGGTAAACAGAAGCATAATGATTTATCTGGTCAATTAAGTGATGAAAAAATGACATTTGATTTTGTTTATATTGATAAATACTTAGCATCAAAAAATGCAAATCATAAATTATATTTACCATATCGTGAAAAAATTATCCAGTTAGCAAATTATTACAATGTTTTAACAAATAATCTTGCTATTTTTATTTATAAAAGTATTGAGTTAACTGCCAAAGAACGAATTTTTAATTATGAAACATTTCAACATTTACTATCTGATTTTCATCAAAAAACAATATTAAAGAAACAACTTAATGGAGAACAATTAAATTTAATTGTTAATAATGAAAATGTTATTAAGCCAACTAACATGTTAGAAGCAAAAATTAATGAAATGGTTTCAATTGATCCAATTCAATATTTAACTTTACTACGAGAAAATAAGAAGCCAACACCAATTGAAATTGAATTAATTCGCGATTTAATTATTAATTATTCATTAACACCAGGGGTAGTTAATTGTTTAATTGAATATGTTTGATTTAAAAATGCTCATCGAATTGAAAGAAAATATTGTGAAAAAATTGCAAACACTTTTCATCAATTACAAATTAATACTGTTGATAAAGCGATGGAGCATTTACGTGGTGCTTATGCAAAAACACAAAAAAGTAAAGTTACAAAAGATGCTATTAAAGCAAAAACATATCAATGGAAAGAAAAAATAGTTAAACATAATATGGCTGAACTAGAATATAATAAAATTTATGAACAAAAACAACAAGAACAAAGAATTAAAAAAGTTGATCTTACACAATTATTAGATGATTTAAAAAATTTATAATAGTAAAAATGAAAGAGAGATGGGGGCAATGTCAAAACTAAATTTATTAAAACAACTTCAAAACAATGCAGAGTTAATAGTTAATTTACAAGAAATTGCGTTTGATATTAATAATTATCAACAGTTTGAGACACTCTTTCAAGAATATTTAAAAAATTATCATAAATGTGAAAAAACATCATCTTTATCTTTATGCCAACAATCCTTTAAAGGTTACAAATATTATATTAAAAAAGAAAATAATAATTTGTTTTTAACACGAGTTGAATGTAATCATACAATAGCTATTAAAGAAAAAAATAAAGTTAAAAATAATTATCTTTATTATGACTTTAGTGATGAATTATTAAAATTACGATTAAATGATATTAAAAAAGATGAAAATTTTAATAATATGCATCTTATTATTGACGAAATAGTTAAATTTGTTAAAGGTCAACGAAAAAAAGGTTTATATATTCATGGTCAGCCAGGAGTTGGTAAAACTTATTTATTAATTCGCTTAGCTAATGTGTTAGCAAATAATAATCGTAAAGTTGCTTTTATTTCAGTAATTAATTTAATTAATCGAGTAAAAGAATCATTTAATTTTTTTAATAGTGAATCATCATTAGTAGAAATTTTATTAGGAGCGGATGTTTTATTTTTAGATGATATTGGCGGAGAAACAGTTTCTCCATGAGTTCGTGATGATTTATTATTTCGTATTCTAAATGACCGTATTAGTTGTCGACTACCAACTTTTTTTTCATCAAATTTTACAACAACAGCTTTAACAACGATTTATGCAAATGTTAAAACTGAAATTAATGATAAAGAAATTAATAAAGTAAAAGCATTAAGAATTGTTGATCGGATTCGGGGGTTAGCAACCGAATTAGAATTGTTGGGAAATAGCAGGAGAACTGATGAGGATTATGTGGAAAAGTTAACAGGCTAGGAATGTTGTCTGTTGGGGGTGCTTGCTACAAAGCGTACAATTGCGTTAAAACCAGAAATTTTGTTAATGGATGAACCAACAAGTGCATTAGATTCAATTGCAACTGCTAAGGTTGAAGAGTTAATTTTGGATTTAAAAAAGAATTTTACAATTATTATTGTAACGCACTCTTTACAACAAGCGGCACGAATTTCTGATTATACTGCATTTTTTTGAATGGGACAGTTAATAGAATATAATAAAACAGCATTATTGTTTTCTCATTATCGTGAATCAAAAATAGAAGATTATACTACAGGTCGTTTTGGTTAAAAAGATTAAATTTATTATTTGGTTCTATTTTGCTGATAAAGTAACCTTTAATTTGGATATTTGCTATTTTTCTTGTGTGAGGTACCATATACATTTTAGACCAGTTAGTCTTTTAAAAATTTTAACACAGCT
>NZ_MQTY02000049.1:0-7083 GCF_016082285.1 Spiroplasma sp. Moj | reverse complement strand
TTCATATAAATAGTATTTCTGACATAAATTAAAATAATTAATGACATTTTGATAAATATAATTTATTTCTTTTGTAAGTTTTTGTTGTAAATATCATTTTTTTATTTTTCGTTGTAATGAATATAATTCATTTTCAGTTGGAATGCTTGTTACCATATACTTTTTCATTTTAATCTCCATTCTAATTTAAAGACTAAATCAGTGGTCTAAAATGTATATGGTTTTCACATAATTCTCGTTCAATTGATCTTGACTTTTTGACAGAAATTTTAACTAATTTAAAAGTATTTCAAGATGGGTTAGAATGAAATGAAGTTAATTATTTAAAACATATTTATCATCTTTTCCAACAAAAACCAAGTTGGTTTAGGAACATTAGGCCAAATTTTAAATGAACCGCTTTTAACAATTACCAATAATTTAGAACCATTTTTATTAAAAAAGGGCTATTTGTTAAAAACCCCACGGGGGCGGGTATTAACAACAAAAGCAATTGAATTTTTAAAAAAATTAACATAAATTGCTTAATTTTTTAAATAACTTAGTTATAATAATAGTTGGAACTAAGGTAAGGTGTAAATATAATGCAAAATCATCAAAAAGAACAACAACAAATTGCTAATTATGTTTTAAAAATGATTAGTTTAAAAACAGTAGATTTAAAGTTATTAAATCGAAATATTACTGAACAGGATGTTATTAATTATTTATTAAAAATAATTTTAGTTGATAAAAAAATTATTGATGTTAGTGATGCTGCTTATTATATTTTTAATATTAAACTTAACCGGATAATTGAATTTATGAATAATCAAAAAATTACTGATCTAGATTTATCGTTAGATGATTTTAAAGATATGTTTATTAAATCATAGGATTAGATAAGAAATAGTGTACAATATATAGAGAAAAGTTGAAAAGTAGAATAGTGGTGTCAAGCGTGGGAAAGAAAGAACAAGTTAAAATAATTAAAGAGCCAAAAGATAAAAGAGCAATAAGTCGATTAATTATCCGAATCGGAACGTTAATTGTTTTAGTTATTGCTATGATTGTTGGTGCGCTTTTTTCAGCGGATAGTTTTCGTTATTCATATCAAACAGGAATTGCTTATTCAGGAGGATATCAAGTTCAAATTGATGTTTTTGACAAAAGAGACCCTAATTATTCACCGGATACTCCAAATGGAGATAGCAAAAAAGGTTTAGAATTATTACGAAATAAATTAGATCCTTTATCAAACCAAAATTTATATTTACAAACATTAGGACGTAATTCGGTTGAAGTTATTGTTGGAAAAGATAGGTTTAAATCTTATAATGACTTAAGTAAAATAATTCAACGATTAGGAGCAATTTACTTAATTGATAATAAGGGAAAAGATTTATTAATTAGTGATAATAATGGAACAAAAGAACGAACACCATTAAGTGATGTTATCTATGGTTCAACAACAGGAGTTGACCAAGCACGTCGACCAATTATTACCTTACAAATTAAAAATCAACAAAAATGAGATAGCATTATTAATAGTTTAAAACCAGCAGAAGGAGGCGGACAAGCACAGCCATTATATATTTGAACTGATATTGGTCAAATGATTGATGATTTACGTCATGATATTGATAATATACAAGCAATTGCAACTTTGTTTAGTGTTGATATTCGTAGTAAGGTTTCTTCAACAGATTGAACAAATATTTATCATATTTTTGATGTAGAATATTATGATACAGGGACTTCTTGAATTCAGCATGGAAATTTGTTAGATTTAGCATTACGTTATCCAATTTCACAAATTAGAACATGAATGGAAGATAGTCGTTTTCGTTTTACAACAGTACCGACAAATCGTTTATTAATTGATCCAAATGATAAAAGTGCTACAACAAATGCATATATTGATCCATTGCGACCATATTTACAAACAATTATTGAATATAATAGTGTTTTGACCGAAGCATATAAAAAATATATTATTAATTGAAATTCAATTAAAATTGGAACTGGTGCAGCCGAAAATTCAAATCAAATTACAACATCAACCGAGACAGAAGCTCGTCAAATTAGTAACTTGGTTAATGGGGGGCTAAGTGGACTAGAATTTACTATTCGCGGTTATGGTGAAATCCCACCGGTTGTTTCAGCAAATGTGTTTAAAATTTCAATGATTATTTTAGGTGTTCTAGTTTTAGCCATTTTTATTGTATTATTAGTTTATTATCGTTTATTTGGATTAATTGCCGTCTTAACTTTATTGTTTACAATTATTTCAACCTTATATTTTTCATCTTTATTAAAGGTTGAAATTTCACCAGAAAGTATTGCCGCCTTAATTATTGCTTTTGGATTATCATTAGAAGGAAACTTGTTGTTCTTTTCACGGTATAAACGTGAGTGGTATGAAAATAATATCCCATTTGAACCAGCAATGAAAATTGCTAATAAACAAACAATTGCTGTTTTTATCGATGCTTTAGTTGTTTTAGTAATATTAGGACTGTCGCTATTTTGAACAGGAACTAATAATATTAAATCATTTGCCACAATTTTATTAGTTGGTTTAATTATTGCAATTATTATGGTTTTTGCCGTAGCGCGGTTAATGTATTGAATTGTCATTAAGTTACATTGACAAGAAAAATACCGTTGGTTAGATGTTTCACGATTTTCATTATGAACTTGATTGTTTAAGAAACAATCAAGAAAGCTAGCTACGGATGTTAAAATAGTGGATTCTTCAACAACTGAGCTTCCATCTGATGTTGAAGTAAACCTGCCTGCTAATGCTGAAACAGAATTATCTGCTTCAGCCCCTGTAGAAAATAAAAAGCGTAAACAATTAAAACATGGCAAATGAACCTTTTATAATATTACAAAATGAACCCCAATTGTTGGAATCATTTTATTAATAATTTCCTTAGCAATTGGTTTTGCTGGAAAAGCAAATGTTGCTAATACAATTAAACCAGGAATTAATATTACAGTTAATGAAGACTTGTGAGGAACAGATGGGTCTAAACAAGTTCCAGATGAAGTTGCAATTGCCAAGTTAAATACGCAAATTGAAGAGTATCGGCAAATAACACGTCATAATTTTAGTTTTAATATTTATGTGATTAAACGACAAGATACTGGTAATAGTAACCGTATTTTAGTTGTTAGTACAAATATTACGAAGGGTACTTTTGAACGTGAATTGTTATCAAGCATTGCTTCATTTTATGGTGCTAGCCCGAGTGATACATCATTAGCCTTACAACAAACTGATCCAGTTATGGAAGGTTATATCTTAAAAATTGCGGCAATTAGCCTGGCAATTTGTTTAGCATGTATTTTTGTTTATACATTATTCCGCTTAGATTGAGCACAATTTGTTGGAATGGTGTTAGCCGCAATCTTTACGTTAATTGTTACTATTGCAATTGCAATTATTACGCAGTTGTTAATTACCTTTGAAATGTCAATTGCGTTCTTAACGATTTTTGGCTTTGCAATTGCTTTTGGAACAATGGTAATGGTGCGTGCAAAACAAAATAAAAAAGCAATTAATATTCGTGAGTATGAAACATTTTTTGCCTATATGTCAGAACATCGTGCTCAAATTAAACGTTTACGTCGTGCTCATAAAGTTTATTATCAAGAGGAATTAAAAAAATTAGCAGTTAAAAATCCAGATTTAAAATTAAAAGAATTGAAAAAACAATATCGTGACCAATTGCACATGGTAGAATTGGTGGCAAAAGATATTAAAAATAAAAACCATAAAATCATCCGAGAAATTCAAAAAGAGTTTCGGATCTATAATTATGAACATAACTTTTTACAAAAAGTTGCTAATATTACAATTAAACAAATGCTACAGCACTGTTTAACATTAGGAATTATGTTTGCAATTTTATTAATTACTTTAGCGGCTTTTTCAGGAACATGATTTGGTTTTAATGTTGTTATTTTAATTGGTTTAATTATTGGAATGTTTGCGACATTATTTGTTGCAATCCCAATTTGAGTAGCATTAGAAAAATATCGTGCGTTAAATAAAATCCGTGTTAAAAATTACTTAGATTCACAACGTGTTGAAGTTGATGAACAAGTTGTTGTTGGAATTAATAATTAATTAACCAAGAAAGGAATTTTTAAAAATGGATCTAAAAAAGTTTATTGTTGATATTTCTAATTTTCCAGAACTGGGGGTTATTTTTCGTGATATTACTCCGTTATTAAATAACGCTTTGGCTTTTAAAACAGTAATTAAGCAATTAGCAGCGCATGCTGTTGCTCAAAAAGCAACAGTAATTATTGCTCCTGAAGCACGTGGTTTTTTGTTTGGCTCAGCTGTTAGTTTTGCTACCAATTTACGGTTTATTCCTGTACGAAAAGTGGGAAAATTACCCCGCGCAGTTATTGATGTAAAATATAGTTACGAATATGCGGCAAATCAATTAGAGATTCATGCCGGAGATTTACAACCAAATGATCGTGTGTTGATTGTTGATGATGTTTTAGCATTGGGAGGAACAGCACGTGCAATGTGTCAATTAGTTAAGCAAGAACAAGCAACAATTGCTGGTTTAGTTTTTGTGATTGATTTAACATATTTGAATGGTAAAAAAGATTTAGATTCATATCCAATTAAAACCCTGATTGAATATTAATGCTAAACGCGATATAATTATAATTATTATAAGAAAAAGGGGTTGTTTATAATGGATCGAGATATTAAATACGAAGAAGTCTTAGCCCAAATTAAGTTGTATATTAAAGATGAAGCAACATTAAAGGAAATTCAGAAAGCATATCAGTATGCTGAAGAAAAACACCATGGGCAAGTTCGCAATAGCGGAGCAGCGTATATTATCCATCCATTATGAACAACCTTTTTTTTGGCACAATGGCGAATGGGACCAAAAACTTTAATTGCTGGGTTATTACATGATGTTTTAGAGGATACTCCTGCTACCTTTGAAGAATTACAAGAATTATTTGGGATTGAAATCGCTAATTTAGTTGAAGGGGTAACCAAAGTTAGTTATTTTGCAAAAGAAAATCGGACACAAATAAAAGCACAATATTTACGAAAGTTATATTTATCAATGGCGAAAGATATTCGCGTAATTATTGTCAAATTAGCTGATCGTTTACATAATTTAAAAACAATTGGTTATTTAAAACCAGAACGTCAACAAATTATTGCACGAGAAAGTTTAGAAATTTATTCAGCAATTGCTCATCGCTTAGGAATGAAAGCTGTTAAACAAGAAATTGAAGATATTAGTTTTAAAATTGTTAACCCTGTGCAATACAATAAAATTGTTTCATTATTAGAATCAAGTAATAAAGAGCGAGAAAATACTATTAATCAAAAAATTGAAGAATTAAAACAAATTTTAATTACTGAGAAAAAAATGTCTGTAAAAGTATATGGACGTAGTAAATCAATTTATTCAATTTATCGTAAAATGAATCAGTTTGGTAAAAATTTTGATGATATTCATGATATTTTAGCTGTTCGTATTATTACAAATAGTGTTGATGATTGTTATAAGGTGTTAGGTTTTGTCCATCAGCATTATACGCCATTAAATAATCGCTTTAAAGATTATATTGCTACGCCAAAACATAATTTATATCAATCTTTGCATACTACAATTGCGGCTGATGATGGTCTTATTTTTGAAATTCAAATTCGAACTGAAGAAATGGATGAATTAGCAGAACAAGGAGTAGCAGCGCATTGACGTTATAAAGAAGGGGAAAATTATGATATTGCAAAAAAACAAAAAGATATTGATGAACGATTAGATATTTTTAAACGGATTTTAGATTTAGAAAATATTTCAGTACATGAACGAGATGAAATTCAACAAGAAGTTTATAAACCAGATCATTTAATGGAACAAATTATTCAAAATGATATTTTTTCTTCGTTAATTTATGTTTTAACACCAAATGGGAAGGTTGTAACATTACCATTTGGTTCAACTGTTCTGGACTTTGCTTATAAAATTCATTCTGAAATTGGAGAAAAAACAATTGGAGCAAAAATTAATGGTTTATTTTCACCAATTTCAACTGTTTTAAAATCAGGAGATGTGGTTGATATTAAAACAGCAGCAACCCAAAAACCAAATCATTCATGATTAGTTGTTGCAAAAACATCATCGGCGCTACAAAAAATTAAGAAGTATTTGAAAAAAGAATTAGTTGAAGTAACTAGTGATGCAAAATCAGTTAATTTAGAGAAAATTAAACAAACAAAGGCACAAATTGAAGAATATATTGCAAAAAAAGATTTAAAATGAAAATTAGTTGATTCAGAAACACAATTAGAACGATTACATGCAATTAATTTTAATAATATTGAAGATTTTTTGTTAGATGTTGCTAATGATGAATATACTTTAGAAGAAGCAATTAATTTAGTTTATTTAGATCACGAAACAAGTCAAAATGAAAAAATTTTAAAAAAATTACAAGATAAACAATATAAAAAAGCGCAATTAAAAGATGATATCATTGTCCAAGGTATTTCAAGCATTAAAGTTGTTATTTCACAATGTTGTTTACCAATTCCATATGAAGACATCACTGGTTATGTTTCTAAAGCTGAAGGGATTAAAGTTCATTTAAAAACTTGTCGTAATATTCAAAGAGGTGATAAGCAAGACCGCCAAGTTGAAGTTAGTTGAAATGAAGCAGTTTGTAAAAATAAACAATATGATTGTGCAATTCGAATTGAAGCAATTGATCGGCCTGCCTTACTAGTTGATGTGACAAAAGTATTAAGTCATTTAAATGCATCGGTTCAAATGATGAGTGCTAATGTTTCTGGTGATTTAATGAATTTAACAATTAAAACAATTATTAAGGTTAGTAATGCTGACCGCTTGCAACAAATTCGGTCATCATTATTAGCCATTCCAGATATTAAAGTAGTAGAACGAGTTATGATGTAATTTGTTAATCACTTCAGAATAAATAAAAAATATCATCTGTGAGGTACCATATACATTTTAGACCAGTTAGTCTTTTAAAAATTTTAATACAGCTTCAATTGGTGTTAAAAAATTTATGCTTTTATGT
>NZ_MQTY02000048.1:0-7199 GCF_016082285.1 Spiroplasma sp. Moj | reverse complement strand
AATTTTTTAACACCAACTGAAGCTGTGTTAAAATTTTTAAAAGACTAACTGGTCTAAAATGTATATGGTTTTCACATAAATTACTTCCCTAATACCTAGTTTTCTCCTTAGTTTTATGATATAATCAAGTAGAAAATGTGTCAATGAGATAGGTCACCTAGGAGAAACAAACCATATGAAAAAAGATATGATTATTTTATCAGTTGAAGACTTCTTAGCATTAGAACCTGATGAAAATATTCGTGAAGTACGACATGATGCAGAATATCAGTTTGATTATGAAAGCTGAAAAACAATTCTTTATTCGTCAGGAAAATTAAAATTTATTCTTCGTTATGTTCAAGCAATTTTTCAATGAATGAAAGAAGTAACTGATTTAACTGGCTTAACAATTAGTATTAGTGCCATTATTGTTGATAAGTTTAATTTCTCATTATTTAAAAATCAACAACATTTATTTAATTGTAGTTTATCAACTAATTTTTATTTAATTCCTGAAATAGAATGAGCAGAAAAAATTACAGAAGCACATGCTTCCAATTATGATTTGGTTAAAAATCAATTAATGTATGATCCATTAGAAATGGAACATTGAAAAGGGGAAGAAGGATTTGGTAAATTTATTAATATGCTATTAATGATTATTCGTAATGGGGAAAAACTTGACCCATTAATGTTACCAATCCAGTGAATGATTGAATTTAAAGATAAAAAATTAACGATGTCACGAATTAGAATGCAAAGTCAAGCGTTACAAAATCGGACAGCACCAGATAAAGAATTTATCCTTGATTCGCGGAAAAAGAATAATAATGTTGAAGACGAAATTGACTTAGAAAAACGGCCATCATTAGAACCAGTTAATAAGAATGATAGTGATGATATTGCATCATGAAATAAATATTATAAAGAAGATGTTTAATACTTTATTAATGTGAAAAAAGGGTTAAGTTCTTCCTTAACCATTTTTAAATGATAAAAATTTAAATAAACGAATTTTCAATTTAGGGGAATAATTAAAAGAACCTAATTCTGAAATATATGATTCATTTTTTAAAGATATGACTAAAAAATATTAGACTTCTTGCATAACCTAGTTATTTTAANATTCCTATAANNTATATTTNAAATANATTTTATAGGAATTTTAAAATAACTAGGTTATGCAAGAAGTCTAATAAATCTTTATGTTTTTCACAAGTTCATAAAACTTTATTTGATACAAATTNTTCGGTAATGAATGATATTGCTTTATAANAATTATCAATATCGCAAATTTGTTTTTGTTTATTAATTTTCATTACTCATTCCTTTCTTTGGTATTATTTTTTTATTTATTAGCAAAATTAATTAATTGAAACAGAGAAAAGACAACACCTTAAATTAGGAGAAAAACAGGTACACTTTGTAAAGATTTCTAAGATATTTAATAAATGTGTAAACAACTTAAAGAGGGTATCAAAAAGTTGTTATAGTTTTTTTGTAAATATTTAAGATACTGTCCTTTCTCTGAATCAATTAATAATTTTGGTTTTACAAATAAAAAACCATTTTAGTAAATGGTTTAATTTATTATTCTTATTCAATTTCTGCGTTTTTTCAAAACCCCAATTTTTTACATGCGACCAAATTGTTTATCATGCTAGTGAAACAGATTGATATACTAATCTTGTCCAAGATGACCAACAAGTTTATGTTGTTCCTTCCTTTACCGGGTTAGGATCACCTTACTGAGATTCTTATTCACGTGGTGCAATTTTTGGATTAGAGCGTGGAACAAAGCGGGAACATTTAGTTAAAGCAACATTAGAATCACTTGCTTATCAATCATATGATGTTATTACTGCCATGGCTGAAGATTTACAACAGCCAATTAAACGAATTAAAGTTGACGGTGGTGCTAGTCAAAATGAATATTTAATGCAATTTCAAGCTGATATTTCACAAGTTGAAGTAATTCGCCCGCAAAATATTGAAACCACAGCCATGGGAGCTGCTTTTCTAGCCGGATTAGTTGTTGGATTCTGAACATCACCAACAGAAATTAAAAAAATATCCGCCGTTGGAAAAAAATATCATGCTAAATTAAAGCAACAAATTGTAGCAAAATTATTAAAAGGATGAAAAGTTGCTGTTAAGCGTACTTTAAACTGATTAAAAGAGATTAAATAAATTAATAGGCTTATTAAGTAAGTTAAAATATTTTTAATTTTAAATAAAATACATATGATATCAAATTTTATAGCATATTTTTAAATTTAAGATAAAAAAATGTGAGTATATTTTTACTCACATTTTTTATTTATCTGATAAATTAATAAATAATTCTTTAAAAATAGGGTTGTTTTTAATTTCATTTATGGAGACAACAATTTTATCAGAATTAATTTCTAATTTTTTCTTTTCATATTTCAAATCAATATCCATATTTTTAATTTTACTATTAATTTGTTTTTTTAAATTATTGCTCGCCAATTTCATTTTTATTACCCCTTTTCAATACAATATAATACTATCATATTACTACATATAGTATCAAAACGATGTTTCAACTATTTTTTAAAATTTCAAATATTTGGTATTGTTACATTCTTTTATCACCATAAATATTTATATAATCATAATAAAAAAATAATCTTATAAAAGGTTATTTTTTTAAATCAGCAACATGTTTTTTTAAATTATAAAATGTTTTAATTCCATCATATTCAGCTACTGTTCCTAACTCATCTTCAATTGCTAATAAACGATTATATTTTGCAATTCTATCACTTCGTGACATACTTCCTGTTTTAATTTGACCAGTATTTAAAGCGACTGCTAAATCAGCAATTGTTGAATCTTCTGTTTCGCCTGAACGATGTGAAACAACTGCTGTTCAACCTGCTTTTTGTGCTAATTGAATTGTATCAATTGTTTCAGTAACTGTTCCAATTTGGTTTAATTTAATTAAAACAGAATTTGCAGCGTTACGAGCAATCCCTTCTGCTGTAATTTTTGGATTTGTAACAAATAAGTCATCACCAACAATTTGAATTTTATGTCCCATTGTTTTTACTTGTAATTCAAAACCAGCTCAATCACCTTCTGCTAAACCATCTTCAATTGAAATAATTGGGTATTTATCAACTAATTTGTCTAAATATTTAATTAATTCTTCTGTTGTCATGGCATATTCTTTACCAGTAACTTTTTCAATTTTCTTAAAGTGATATTTTTTATCATCAAAATATAATTCTGATGAAGCACAATCCATTGCAATCATAACACCTTCTTTATCTGGTTTATATCCTGCTTTTTCAATTGCTTCAACAATTAAATCTAAGGCAACCTCAGCTGGTGTTTTTGTTTGAAATGAAGCTAAAGTTTGATCTTTATATGCTCAATTAAAATGCGGAGCAAAACCACCTTCATCACCAACAGCAGTAATATCACCTTTATCATGTAAGATTTTTTTTAAAGTATGAAAAATTTCTGATGATCATCTTAAAGCTTCTTTAAAAGTTTCAGCTCCAACTGGCATAATCATAAATTCTTGGAAATCAATTGCACTATCAGCATGTTCTCCTCCATTAATAATATTCAACATTGGAACAGGTAGTTTTTTCCCATTTACACCACCTAAATATTTGTATAATGGCATTTCTAATTCCGAAGCAGCTGCTTTTGCAACAGCCATTGATACTCCTAGCATTGCATTAGCACCTAAATTCTTTTTAAAATCAGTTCCATCTAAAGTAATCATGGCATGATCAATTTCAACTTGGTTTGTTACTTCCATTCCAACCAGTTGTTCGGCAATTTTTGTATTAACATTCCCAACTGCTTTTAAAACACCTTTCCCTTGGTAACGTCCTTTATCACCATCTCTTAATTCTAATGCTTCACGACTTCCAGTTGAAGCTCCTGATGGTACCATTGCTGAACCATATCCGCCAAATTCTGTTCAAACTTCAACTTGAACAGTTGGATTTCCTCGTGAATCAATTACTTCACGAGCATTAATTTTCTCAATTCTCGACATAATTTTTTACTCTCCTTTTAAGTGTATAATTTTATTATATTATTTGTTCAAAAAATAGTAAACAAAATCGGTTGAAAATCCAAGAAAAATAATACTTTTATTGTTTTTCTTTTGGAAAAACTAAAATATTTGCTATGATATTACTAAATATGTTATTAAATTTGGACAAGAAGGGAGAACATATGGAACAAAAAAAACCAACAATTGTTTCAGGTATTACTGCGACAGGGCAATTAACTTTAGGAAATTATATTGGGGCGATAAAAAATTTTATTGAATTACAAAAAGATAATAATTTAATTATTTTTGTGGCAAACTTACATGCAATTACAATTCCAATTAGCAAAGAAGAATTACGAAATAACATTAAAAATATGGTTGCATTATATTATGCATGTGGTTTGGACCCACAAAAAGCAATTATTTTTGTTCAATCAGATGTCTTAGAAGTTACCTTATTAGCACATATTTTATTGTGCAATACAACTATTGGGGAATTATCACGAATGACACAATTTAAAGACAAATCAATAAAAATGAAAGCAGAAAATGGAACTGAATTTATTCCAACCGGATTATTAACTTACCCAACTTTAATGGCCGCGGATATTTTATTATATGATGCTGATTTAGTTCCAGTTGGAAAAGACCAAAAACAACACATTGAATTAACACGAAATATTGCCGAACGAATGAATAATCGTTATCAACAAGATTTATTTAAAATTCCGACCGACTTTATTCAACCAATTGGTGGCAAAATTATGGATTTACAAAATCCAACTAAAAAAATGAGTAAGTCTTCCAATGATCCTAAGTCTTTTATCGGGTTATTAGATGCACCTGAAGTAATTCGAAAAAAAATCCGTAGCGCCGTAACTGATTCAGAAGGAAAAATTGCTTATAATCCTGAGCAAAAACCAGGCGTAAGTAATCTTTTAACAATTTATGCTGTTTTAAAAAAAGTAACAATTGAAGCAGCTGTTAAGGAGTTTGTTCAACACGATTATGGCCAATTAAAAGAACAAGTTGCCAATACAATTATTGAAGTTTTAGAACCAATTCAAAAAAAATACCACAAATTAATGCAAGATCAAACAATTGATGAATTAATTGATTTAGGAGCAACAAAAGCACGAGCAATTGCTAATAAAAAAATAACAAAAGTTAAAAATGTTGTTGGATTAAATTATAAAAAAAGTAGCCTTTAAATAAAAAATAGACACATAAAGTATAAAATTTATGTGTCTATTTTTGTTATATTTAGTTTTGAATTTGGTATTTTAATTCATTTAATTCTCACATATAATTACCATTTTGGTCAGTTACTTTAAAATTAAATTTTCCATTTTGATTAACTTTACTAGTATCTAACTGATCAAAATGAAAAGTAATTTTATTTTTTAAATAACAATATAATTCATCAATATTTTCAATTGTCTTAATATTACTAATTTTAAAATTATTTGAATCACTATAAACATTTGTTAGCCATAATTTAATAATTTCTGCTGTTGTCATATTTTGTTTAAAAATAAACCTTGGATGATTCTGAATATAATTAATTAAATATTCTTGTAAATCTTTATTAAGTTCATAACTTCAAAAAACATTTGAATTTAAATTAATTGTTAAATAATAAATCGTTGTTGGAAAATGGCTACCATCTAAAATATATTCTTCCATTGTTGTTTGTCCCGTCGTATAAGTATACTCCGTTGTATTACGAATTAAAGGAAACAAAATAAAATCACGATATAATTGATTAGCTGTTGGCAAATGGGTTGGCATACTTGCAATATATGTTTTAAATAAAACATTAGTTGTTGGTAACTCAAATGCTGGAACATTTGAAGGATTATTAAAATTATAATTAATAATTGGTCATAAAGTATGAGTTTCTCTTTCTTTTGAAAACATTGTGAAAATTGTATTATCATCTTGATGTTTTACTCAATATTCATCTTCATCATTAATGGGTTGTAACATAAAATGTGTTAAAAACTTGCCAACTGCTGGCTGCAATGTTGCATCTTGGGTTGGAATATAATAATGTTCTGGATAAATACAACTAATCGTTAAAATACTTGGAGTTGTAAACATTATCATCGTTCCAAAAAAACTAAGCAATTTTTTCATCGAATCATTCCTTTTGATAAACTATCTTTTAAATTATAACAAAAAATAGTGATTAAAAATTAAAATTATTTGGATCAGCTCCTAATCTTACCTGTGGTAAAGCAAATAATGCTGCCATATCTTCATCATCTAACATAAAATCATCTAGTTCACTATTAGCAATAATACGTTCCTTATGGGTTGATTTTGGAATAACAACAATATTTTGTTGTATTGCTCATTTTAAACAAATTTGGGCAGGACTTTTCTGGCGTTTTTCTGCAATTTTAAGAACAGTAGAATTTGTCATACATTGTCCTTGTATTAAAGTTGCTCATGATTCAATAATAATGTTGTTTACTTGACAAAATTTAACAACATCAGTATTATTTAAACCAGGATGAAGTTCAACTTGATTAACCATTGGTTTGATTTCACTAATTGCGATTAACTCTTGTAAATGGCTAACTTCAAAATTGCTGACTCCAATTGCACGAATTTTTTTTGCTTTATACGCTGTCTCTAACGCACGAAAACATTCATTTCGATCGGCAGTTGGCCAATGAACTAAACATAAATCTAAATAATCCGTATCTAACCGTGTTAGTATGTTATCTACTTCCTGTAATGCCACATCATACTTATGATTAGCATTTCAAATCTTACTTGTTAAAAAGATTTCTTTTCGTGGAACACCACTATCTTTGATTGCTTTGCCAATTAATTCTTCATTTCCATAGATTTGATCAGTGTCAATATGACGATAACCATTTTGTAATGCGGCAATAACAGCTTGATAAACTTCATGCTCATCAGTCATTTTATATGTACCTAACCCAATTAATGGGATTTCAACACCATTAAAAAGTTTTAATTTCATTGTTAGTGTTTTTATTTTTATTCTTCCTTTCCGTGTGTTGGCCTTTACATAATTATAACTTTAATTAAAATCAATAACAAGGAAAACAAAATTAAAGTTCTGTGAAAACCATATACATTTTAGACCACTGATTTAGTCTTTAAATTAGAATGGAGATTAAAATGAAAAAGTATATGG
>NZ_MQTY02000047.1:0-7336 GCF_016082285.1 Spiroplasma sp. Moj | reverse complement strand
AANANNTNNAATAATAATTCTCATTTTTGAAACTAGTCTATTATGTTGTTTTTGTGCTTTATTTAAAGAATCAAAAATTTCAATTTTAAAAAATACCAAATTAATAGTTGACAGTGGTTATCAAGGAATACAAAAAATTCACAATAATGTTCTAATACCTACAAAGAAAACAAAGAAAAAANNTTNNNANNAAGNANAANNNTGNNTTTTTATAAAAANTATAAATAAAGTAATTAAATACAAATTAAANTAATCGCTTATTANAGCGATTTTTTTATTTGCATTATTCATCAGATAGTATCTTTAAAATTAAAAATTAACCTATTTTACCCTACAAACTAGTTAATTTTTATAATTTCCTTTCTGTGATTTATTATATTTTTTCNGTTTAACAACTAATAATATCATTTTTAATAAAGGTACTATCTGATGAATAATGCAATACTAAAACTTAATATTTTGATGCTTAAAGATGGATAACTCATCTATGGNACGAAGCCTTAAAGAAAGTGTGAAAGCGATTGGATTTACTCTCCTATTTATTTCTTTAATTCTCGGCAAGATTAATCACTTGCGAAATGTCAGAGCGCGTGTTTTTTGGCTTGTTTTCATAAAAAGAGTGTTGTTAAACCGAAAAAAAACAATATCGGACACTAAAAAAACAAGAGGGTTGGAACTCCAAAAGGTTATTTTCTTTATATAAAGTTGTCTAGGGATGGATGAAGCGTAATTAATAACTGGGTAAACTGTTTTTTTTGTTTATTTCCGTATGGGGGTAAACTCTATCAAAATATCCTATACGCCCCCGCTCACCTTCAAAGTAAAGCGGGCGGCGAAGTAATTAAATACTAAAATAAATTATTTACTAAATATCAAAATATTAACCAATAAAGGAGTATTATGNTTTTTTACAGAAAGGAAAATATTTGATGAAAAAATGAAATAAAAAAATTAAAAATAAATTACAAGAATTAATGATACGAGCTTATCCAGTAACGGTAAATGATATTAATGATGAAATTTGAGCAACAAATAAAAAAATTAAGGAGTATAGATAAATGACAGAATATAAAAGTTTGTATATTAATAAAACTTGAAATGAAATAACAACATCATTTGATTGAGTTAATTGTCAGCCTGTTAATTGTCGTATTTCACATCATAAAAAGCATTATGATTTGCAATGTTTAGAATGAGCCAAAATGTACTTAATTTTATTTGAAAACAAGTGAGATGTAATTGCTTCTTATATGCAACATTACAAAATTAACGATATTTTAGATTTAGCATCAGATGGATGAAAAATATTACAAATTGACAAAAAAATAAAACAAATAAATTAAAATATATTATTGCAGTTGACCCTGCTGGAATTGGACAAACTGGTATTATTATTTATAATGTTTTGCAAAAGAAAATAATTAATAATATTGCTTTTAATTCTAAAAATGAAGAAGAAGCAATAAATAATATGTATTTAATATTAAATGAGTTTAAAAATAAAATTTGTTCTTATTTAAATAAAGTTATTGTAATAATTGAAGATTATCAACTTCACAAAGGTTTAAAAATAAAAAATCCATTATCTACTCCTAAATTCATTGGTGGTTTAAAAGTTTTATGCAAATATCTATTTAATTTAAATTATGTTTTACAATCGCCAGTTGTTAAGAAAAATTATATTTATAAAGGAAATATTAAAATGTCAGAGCACGAACATGATGCTTGAAAACATTTACAGTATTTTTTAGCAAAAGGAGTTGATAAAATGACACAATCAAAAAGTAATTTACCTAAAAAATCAATAACTAATAAACCTAAAATAAAAAAAGTTAATAAGTTAGAATTAACTGTTAGATTACATGAAAATCCGATTAAAACTAAAATTAAAGCACTGGTTGCTGGGGGTGTTGAAGTTGATGCTTGTTCGGCTAAATGTCAATGAGACGGATTAAATTATTCAACATTATCAATATATAACCCATCTATTTTAACTGAGTTTTTNAAATTAAAAAAAGATGATGAGATAAAAATTAAAGGCTCAGTATTTAATCAGTTAAATATAAAAACTAAACGCTATTTTTTATCTTTTAGAGTAGATAGTTTTGAAATTATACAAAAAGCAATTAAAAAAAGAACAAATACAAATATTAAAAAATAGGAGGAAAAACAATGGCATTAAAAAATGTAAAATATGTTCTTATTGATGAAAATAATGAACCTATTAAAAATGAAGATNGTAGTTTAGATATTAAAACTGCTGAAATTATTTTAGAAAATACTGCTGAAGTTGAAGAATTTAATGTAAGTAATTTAGAAAATAATAATCAGCAAATCAACGAACTACAAACAAAAAATACTGAATTAACTTCACAAATTGAACAACAAACAATTCAATTAAAACAAATTGAAGTAATTGACTTTATTAATTCTTTAACTGATAATGAAGAATTTAAAAATGTTTTATTAAAGTCTTATGATATTACTGATGATATTGAAATCATTAAAACACAATTGCAAAGTGTTTATGATGAATTAATTAAGGTACAAACAGTTAATACTGGTGGCGTACCAAAATTAGAAAACAAAGAAAACAATATTTTAGATACAGACAATGTATTTAATAAATAGAAAGAAGGAAGTAAATTATGGCACAAAACCCACAAAGAATTTTCGGAGATATTGCTAATCAAGCAACAAAACGAGACCGAGAAACATTTGAACAATGATATTTACAAACTTATCAACAAAAATTTAGTTGAGAAGCATTATTTGCGTGAAAAGAAACCAATAAGTTTGGTTTAACATATAAAAGAAAGAAAAATATTAAATACAATGAAGGTCTAGGAAACGAAGGACAAGTATTTAATACTGATGATAACCTACTAAAATATTCAACAGTGGAATTTGAAGATGGAATTGTTGAATTAGATACAATTTTAACTTTTGCTCGTAAATTAGACCCCGTAGAAAGTGATTTTAATCCTAATCTTTGGGCTGCCGATATTGAGCAAGCAATGGATACTGAGGTTGCTTATAAACGCAATAAAATTTTAGAAATTATTAATAAAGGAACAGTTACAACTATTCAAGGACAAAAAGCAGATGATACAAATGCTTTACAAATCCATGATGAAATTATGGATAAAATATATGAAAATGGCTTTACCCCATCAGAAACAGTTGTATTAGGTTCGGCTGATTTTATTCGTGGAATTCGTAATAAATTACAGTTACAACTTGGAGCAAACGACCAAATAAATAGCGTAATTGAAACGAGTGGAGCAATGAAAACTGTTGAAGGAACAACATACTATATGGTTCCTAAAAAATTACCAATTATTAATAAAGATGGTTCAGAAGGAACAATTGAATTATTATCAAATGGAGTTAATGCAATTGCTTTTAAATTTAGCAAAAAATATGACCCTCTTATTTTACGCAAAAAAGACCATACCCCATTAAGGGTTGGTGCTGCTGCGTTAGGTACTGGGATGGGTAATACTTTGATTATGGAAAGAGTTTTATATTTAGGTGGAGCAGTAGTTGAACCTAAGGGAATTATTAAACATATTGTTACAAAAACTGATATTAGTAAAATTAATAAATTAGATAAACCAACTATTCATGTTGCAGACCCTACAAAANCAACAGCAGAACAGTTAAAACCACAATTTAAAGATGTTGTTTTAAAAGCGGTAAAAGCCATAAATAGTTATTTAACTGAAAGTGATTTTGATTACTTTATTGAAAGTAAAGGTGAAGATTGACCAATTAATATTACAAATGATAAAACTGTTGAAGTTCAAATTGAAGGTAAAAACAATGCTACTGGTCAAACAAATCCGATTGATGTTAAAATTAAAAATTCTTAATAGTACTAAAAAATAGTACTTTTTCGTTTTATAGATATGCCAATTGGAACATCTAAAACAGCCCTTATTTATGCTGTTAAAAAAAATCCAACTAGATTGTCAATCCAACAACAAGAAAAAAGTTTTGGTTTACAGTTATTAGAATTTTTAGGAATTCAAGTTTTAGCACTTGGTTTATCAGTTTTAACTGGTGGTGTAGCATCTGCTGTTGGTCTTGGCGCGGGATTATCTAATTTTGCCGCAGCATTTATCTCGTTTGGAATAGAAACAGCAACCGATTTTACTGTAAATCAAATATACGATAAATTAACCTCAGAAGTGACAACAAAAAGTACCACTTTAAATTTGTTACCAGCAGTTGGTGGTATTGGAAAATTAACGCGTGCAGCACGCACAACTAGAATTTTAAAATTATCAAAAGAAACTAAATTACTTGAAAAATTAGGTGTAATAACTGCTAATAACTTAGAAGATATTGTAAAACAAGTTACGGGTAAAAAGGTTTTATCTGATAAATTAATATTTGATTTTACAAAGCAGGCTAATAATGAAACTTTATTATATACAATTGGAAAATTAGCCCGAAATGATTTTTATAAAGGTTTTAAAGTTTCTAATTTAGAAACAATTAATAATTTATTAAAAATTGAAAAAAATATTCAAAAAATAAGTCCTACATTAGTTCAAAAAATACCACGCGTAAATGAAAAAAATGCTAATAAATGATTGTCTGAATATGGATTAAATATTGATAAAATAAGCAAAATTAATACTAATGAGTGATATAACATTATGACTAATCTTCATAAAAAAGGTGTTGGTAAAAANCTACTATTAAATGCTAATTTAATGCGTGGTAGCAAAGTATACAATAATAAATTATTAAATATCTTGCACCAAACACCAATTAAATTAAATAAAATTTTAAATCATTTAAACCCAAATTTTTATATTCAAAAAGTAACTAAAAAATTATTAGCNCCAATTGAAAAACAAATAATTGCTATTAAACAAAAAGTAATTAATAAAATTACTGATAAAACTAAAAAAATATTATCTAAATTTGAAACTAAGGCTATTAAAAAAGGCCAATTATTACCTTTTTCCTATGGTTCTGATGTTTTTTTAGCAGTAAAAATTGTTCCATTATCAGTTGCGGGCGAAGTTGCTTTAACAATATATTATAAAAATCCGCAATATGCCCCTATTGTCGTTATGACAACTTTAATCAAAGCAGAAAAGTTTGTTTTGGCTCCTGAACCCTTTAAATTNTATATGAACAGTGAGTGGTTTATTGGTTGGGGATTTAAAAAAACAAGTTTGTTTAATTTAGTTTCTTTTGCCCCACTTGCTTATCAGCAAGTAGTAAAAGATAGTTTTAAAATATATCGGACAATTGCTAANATATTAAAAATGCAAGAACAATTTAAAAATAACTTTAATAAAGATAAATTGTTAAATACGCTAGAAGATAGTGCGGTTACTAGTTTATTGGGTAATGGACTAGTATTTCAAACATACAAGCAATTCAGAACAAAACAAGATTTAAANAAAACAATTAAAACAAAAACATTACTAAATAGTAAAAAATTTATATTAAAGAAAATATATTCTAAAAAAAGTAAATGATAAGGAGATGATTAAATGTTAAATCAATTATGACAAAATGTTACTTTGGAAAATTATAATAATTTTATTCCAATGACAGGTAAAATTACACAAGTTCCAGTTCGTTATAATAAGTTCTTTAAAGGTGATGTAGAATTATGATTTAAAACATTTGCTTTAAGAGCCCAAAATATGATTAATTCCTATTTGAATTATCCATTTTCAAAATTAAAGTTTGAAACATTTAAAGACCCATTATTAAAGAAAATTTGTATTAATATGGTGTTTATTACTATTGAGCATTGAACATTTAACCGTATTCCAATTGAGTTTTTTACTTCNGCAAATATGAGTGTTGGTGATATTAATTATTCATCTCAAAATGACCCAATGGCAACATGACAAGGTTTATTACCTAGTTATGCAAAATCACTGGCTAATTTAACAACTTTAAAGAAAATGTTTCGTACTTTTCAAGAAGAAGGTATTGATTTAAAAATGATAGATTTAGAAGCATATTATACTCAGCTAGAAGTTGATACATTATTAGAAAAAGAAAAAACTAAGATTGATAATAAAAGTATTATTAAAAATAACAAAAATGAAATAGGTGTTCCATTTGATAATAAAAGTATTATTAAAAATAGTGATGGTGAAATTGCGGTTTCAGATTTAAAACAAAATAAAATTACTTTAATGTCAAATGCTAGTAAGCGTAATAATGCTGATTTTAATGCTGAAACTGGTGAATTAAGAATATGAGACCCAATCTTCCAAAATAATGACCAAGTTGCAGATTTTAGTGTTATTAAAACAAACAAAACGCTTGGACTAGAAGCAACAGATGACACATTACCAACTACTAAATATATTAATGAACATTATGCTTTAAAAGAAAGTATCGAGCAGTGAAAAGAAGTTGGAGAAAGAGTAAATGAAAAAGTAATTAAATATAAATTTATTTTAGGGAAAAAATATAAAGTTCATTTTATTTGAGAACGACCAACTGCAGATTTTGTTATAACAACTTGTTTTGAATGTAAAGATAATCATGGTGGTTTGCAAACTATTTCAACTAGTTTAGCATTGGGAACGAATGGAGCAACAAGAATTGGTTTTTTAAGTGCAGATAATTCTCTTAATAATCATAAAGTAGTAATTTCAATGACAGGTGATGAATATTCGCCAACAATTCTAAAATTAGAAGAGTTACAATAAATTAACGAGGATAATTATGGTTAATAAAAATATTATAATTAAAAATAATAATGAATTAATTACAAATGAATGATAATTTAAAAGAAAAAAATAATTTAGAAAGAAAGTGGAGTGTTATAAATGAATTTAAAAGAGTATAAATCAGAAATTTTATTATTAATTCGCAAAATATTTATTTGGGGATTAGGAGCAATTTTAATAATAAGTGCAATTGTGTTATTTTTTTGCAAAGCATTTAAAGTAATTGAAATTTCATGACCAGAATATTTTTATATTGGCTTATCATTACTTATTAGTGGTGTTTTGGTCTATTTAATTGATAAAATTTTTGAATTTTTTAAAAAAGATAAAAAACAAGATAGCATTGAAGATGTTATTAAAAAAGATGAAACAAAATAAAGAGGTGTTATAAATGGGGTTGTTACCTGCCAAAAAGAAATTAAAAAAAAGTTATGATGTTGATAGTTATTATCTTAATTTAGCATCAACGATTACTAATCGTAAAAATGTTACTGTTCAAAAACATAATGAAATTTTAGAAAAAAGAATTTGTGAAGATAATGCTAATTTTTTAAATCCACGAGATTTAGAAATTAGCATTTATAATCCACTTACTAATCAAAAAATAGATACAA
>NZ_MQTY02000046.1:0-7240 GCF_016082285.1 Spiroplasma sp. Moj | reverse complement strand
TTNTTTNNNANCANNTTGNNNAAAANCANAAGCAATAAAATAACCAATAAAACAAAGATCTAAAATGTAAATTGAAATGACAACTGTTTTAGCTTTTTTAGTAATTAAACAAATAAAGGCATAAGCAATAAATCCAAGTGCCAACCCATTTGTAATTGAAAATGTAACTATCATAATGATAATAGTAAAGAAGGCTGAAATTCCAAATTCTGGTTTAACTCACTCAATATCTTTAATTTGACTAACCATTAATGTACCAACAAAAATCACGGCAGCTCCAGCAATTGCCGGAGTAATTAATTTAAAAATTGGAAAAAGTGGAATTGCTACTAAAAACATTAACCCTGTAATAATAACAGAAAAACCACTTCGAGCTCCTTGGGAAACTCCCGTTGTTGATTCAACAAAACTAGTAACCGGAGAACAACCTAAAAGACTTCCAGTTAAAGTTCCTACTGAATCTGCCATTAAAGCACGTGATTTTAATTCATATTTTTCACCAGTTGTTAATGAAATTTGAGTTGAAACAGAGTATAACGTTCCTGTTGTATCAAAAAAATCAACAAATAGGAAAACAAAAATTGAAATATACATCGTTGGTGATGTTCAAATTTTTGGATTAGCAAATGCTGCAAATGTTGATTTTAAAGTGGTATTAAAACCATTAAAATCACTATAACTTCATCCCTTTCAATGTGCAAAATTATGGCGAATGAAATCATTATCAACAACATTTCCGACAATCAAAGAAACTACTAATCCTCCCAAAATTGCAATGGCAATGACTCCAGGAATTTTTTTAAAATGTAAAACTAAAATTAACATTAAAACACCAAATCCCATTAAAATTATTGGTCAGTTAATTTTTAAATTTCCTAATGTTGCAACCGGAATTCCGCCATTAACGACAACCCCACATGGAGCAACGGCATTATCGCCAACAAATCCAATATTGTGTAAACCAATATAAGCAATAAAAAAACCAATTCCAGCACCAATTGCTAATTTTAATGAATCTGGAATCGCATTAATAATAATTGTTCGTAATTTAGTTATTGAAATAAGACAGAAAAATATTGCTGAAAGCATTACAGCAATTAAAGCCCCTTGATATCCTAATCCATTATTAGCAACATTAAAAGTAAAAATAGCATTTAGCCCCATTCCAGGTGCTAATCCAACTGGCATATTCGCTGATAAACCCATAATTAAAGTAGCAATAAAAGCAACAATTGCCGTGGAAATAAAAATCCCTCCAAACGCCATATTCTGACTTGGATCACTTAGATGATTAATATATGGTGCAGAAGATAACATATTAGGTTGCACTGATAAAATATATAACATTGCTAAAAATGTTGTTAGGCCACCAATAATTTCTTTTTTAAAAGTTGTTTTTAAATCACCAAACCTAAAAAAAGTTTCAATCTTTTTTTTAAACATATAATTTATTTCTCCATCTAGCTCTATTTGTAAAAATAAAAAACATTAACCTTGTTTAATTAACATAAGTTAATGCAAAATGAAGCATTAACCTATAGAGTCTTCTTATAAATGGTAAGACGTAGAAACACTAGACCATATTACTAGCATATATAGGAATTGTTTAATACATTTACTTTTTAAATATACCGAATTTCATAAAAAATTACAATCCCTTTAATAAAAACATATTACATTTTCAGAAAAAGGAAAAAATGATTTAAAACTAGTATAAGTTTTAAAAGACTTGATAAATTCTGTTGGTAAATAGTCTATTGCTAATTCTATTAAATCTTGACGATAATTTTCTACTAAATTCGCTCAACAAAATCATCCCAAAATCAAATAAACAATACCAATAATAGATAAAATTTGAATTGTAATGTCAATTGCATTAATAACAGTATTATCTTTTAAAAACTGTATTAAAATAACTAAAATTATTGCTATAATAAATAAAAATATTGTAAACAACAAAAATCATGACAAAAATTTTAATCAAAAAAAGCATTTTGATTGTTTTGTTTTTTGGTTATAAACATAATAAAAATGAAAAATCATATCATAAATTTTTACAATGCTTTGGTCTTTATCATTAATACGACGAATAATTACAGCATTACTTATTTTTGAAAAATTCCGTGCTTTAACAATATGGTTTTGTTCTCCAATATTAACATCTTGTAAATCATTCTCATCTAACATTTTCCGTAATAACATCCGTGGTTTTAATGTTGTTTTTTTCTTTTTAAACCTTAATAAAATAAGACCAAATATTAATCAACCTACAAGAAGCAGTCCAATTACAATAATAAAAATAAAATAAACTAATCCTGTTATTTGCGTTAAATTAAACATTTTTTAATCACGTTCCTCTCCCATATATATCAATCATATCGTATTTAAAAAAATAAAAAAACAGCATTTTAAAATGTTATTTTTTTTATATTCTTTCATTAATTTATCATTATTTTACAGTACCTATTGGTAGTATGACATATGTATTAAATCTACCCTTTACATTATTTTTTCCCAAACAGGTAATTTCTATTTTTCTTGGAATTGTTAAATCAAAAGAAAGAGTATCAATTTTATTATCTTTGATATAAAACTCTTTTGGGAAGATAGGAATTACATCATAATCATTTTTTGTTAATTTAGTGCTTAGTTCTGCATGCAATGTTGCTAAAATTGCATCACGAATTGGCTCTGATCATTCAGAAAACTGAACATCTTTAATATTCTTAACATTAACTTTTTTAATTGGGTTAATTTTAGTAATACCACTAATATCAATTGGAAATTGTAATTTTATTTCCTCTTTTTTTTGGATTATTATTATTATTATTATTATTTATTGGTAACAAAGGAGCTCTATCTAAATTTTTTCTTTGCTTTTCTTCTTCCAATTTGTTTTGTTTTGGATAACTACAAGCACAAGAAACAATTGTTATTCCACTTATGCTCATTATTCCTAAGGTCATTAAATATGTAAATAGTTTTTTCATTAATAAAATATAAGTTCCTTTTTAAAATTTAATAGCATAAATAATTTAAACTATTACTTAGAATTATATAAAAAAGTTAAACAAAAAAAGTTAGAATTTATTTTTATCAAATTATTTGCAAAATAAGAAGAAAATTTAAATAATAATTTGTCATTAGATTATAACTTCATTAATGAATACATTTTAAAAATAAAAAAGGGGAAATTCAATTTTCTCTTTTTCAAAACATAGTTTTTTAATTTTCTTCTCTTAAACATCCAATTGCTTCAATTTCAACTAAAGCATTTTTAGGCAAATTTGCAACTGCAACAGCAGAACGAGCTGGAAAATTTTCTGTAAAATATTTTTGATAAACTTCATTCATTGCTGGGAAATCATTAATATCTTTTAAGAAAATATTAACTTTAACAACATCTGTTAAACTGTAACCTGCTGATTGTACAATTGCTTTTAAATTTTCTAAAGCACATTTTGTTTGTTCTGTAATTGTTGTTCCTTCAATCATCATTGTTGTTGAATCTAATGGCAATTGACCAGAAACATATAAGAAGTTCCCTGTTTTAACTGCTTGTGAATATGGCCCAATTGCTTTTGGCGCCAAATGTGTTGAAATAATTTTTTTACTCATAATAATTAATCATTCCTTTCTGACTTTTTAAAAATCATTGTTAAAATATTGATGATATTTGTTACCATCGCAAATGAAGTCCCAATATTAATTCGAAAGCAAGTTATTGGTGCTTCAACAAAATCATCATTTTTACTAACAATTAATTTATATTTTAATAATAATTTGTTAACTTCCTGCGGTGACATTTTAGTCCCTTCATAATTAATCCAAACCAAATATGAGGCTTCTAATTGCATTATTTTTAACCCCCGAATTTGTTCTAAGGTTGTTTTTACAAAAATATAATTTTTAATAATATATTTTAACATAGTTGTTTTTCAAGTTAATACTTCTGGATTAGTATATGCAGCTAAATAAGATGGGATTGTAAAAACATTTGGTGATGTAATCGAAGCAGATTCATATTGTTCATCAATTTTCTTTCGTAATTTGTCGTTAAATGTAATTAAATATGATGATTTTAATCCGCCAAGATTAAAAGCCTTATTTGGAGAATTACAAACAATAACCTCATTATTTTGAATTGAAAATGATAGCAACGAATTAAATTTAACATTTGGTAATGCTAAATTGCCGTGTACTTCATCTGATATTAACTTCATCTGATATTATTAAAACATGATATTGTTGACAAATTGCAATTATTTTTTGTAATTCTGCTCTTGTTCAAACACACCCACTAGGATTATACGGATTACATAAAATAAATATTTTTGGTTGATATTTTTTTATAATATTTGCAAAATTAACAAAATCTATTTGATAACGATTATCCTCTCATTTTAATTGATTTGTTAATAATTGACGGTTATTATTTAAAACTGCCCCGCCCAAAGGGGCCATAAACTGGCGTTTGAATTAAAACATAATCATTAACATAAGTTAAACATTGAATTAGTTGATGAAGAGCATTAACTGTACCATGTACAAGTTTGATTTTATCTTTTGGAATTATAAGTTGATGTTGATAATAATATCAAGTACTTACCGCTTCATAAAAATCATTACTAACATAAGTATAACTATATACTCCTTTTTCTGCACGATTTAAAATAGCATTGGTAATTGGCTGTGGTGTAAGAAAATCTAAATCAGCAATTGATGAATTAATGATATTATCACCAGTTAAATGATAATTATCTGCAATATATGTTTGATCTCATTTTCGCTCGGAATTTTTTGTTCGATCAATGATAATATCAAAATTATATTTCATCGCAAATTTACCTTTACCTTTCTACCTTAATCTTTGTTTTTTTCTGTTTTTGATTTAAATATTTTTCTTGTTCACTTGATGATAATTTATTATATTTTTTTAATTGTTGTTTTTTAATACTTGGAACAATTCCCAATGACATAATATTAATTGTCCAAGTATGCACTTTTTGCTCTAAAACTGGTTTTGTTTTAATATATTTTAATCTCAATAATAATGTTGTTGAAATTGCACAACCAATAATTGCAAAAATTAATCACAGTAGAATGGCAACACCAATTGCAACAGTTCCTGTTGTTGATTGGATTCCTGCCATTGTAATAAAACCACCTCCCGTAATGGTTGAACCTAAATTAAAAGCTGCACATAAACCCCCAGATACAGAACCTCCTATCATAAAAGAAGGAATCACACGGAATGGGTCTGATAAAGCAAATGGTATTGCTCCTTCAGCAATTCCTAACGAAGATAAGATTCATGACATTTTTCCAACTTCTTTTTTATATTGATTTGAAAACCGACGACCAATAAAAGTTACTAAAGTAGTCGTTCATCCAGTTCCAATTCCAGCAGCTCAAAAGCATGCATATGGAACTAACAAGGTTGGATTAGTCAATTGTACACTTGTAAAAGCTTGTGAAAATGATGCAAATGAGAAAGCTCATGCCACTTTATTAAAAGGACCCCCAAATCAAAAACACACATCATTCCAATAATAATTCCCAATATTGCTGCTAAATTTGAAGTTTGTAAAGTTGTCAATCCACTAAAAATAACATTAATTAATAAGGCAATTGGTTGACCAATCACAAAGAGAATTAAACAAATACTAATTAACGATCCTAAAACAGGATAAACAAATCAAGTTAAGACACCTTGCATTTTTTTACTAACAAGATACTTTTTAAATCCTTTCATCATATAACCGACAACAATTCCAATAATTAAACCACCTAAAAAACCTACTCCATCAACAATTACAGTGCCATCATAAATTTTGTTATCATTTAGTCATAATCGAAACTTAATTTGTTTCT
Organism: Spiroplasma sp. Moj; assembly: GCF_016082285.1. NCBI lineage: Bacteria > Bacillati > Mycoplasmatota > Mollicutes > Entomoplasmatales > Spiroplasmataceae > Spiroplasma > Spiroplasma sp. Moj. The sequence continues at coordinate 1,366 of NZ_MQTY02000046.1, read as the reverse complement.
AATTACTTAATTTTATTAAAAACCTCAAAATAATGTATACTACNNTTTTTATTTAAATTATTTAATTTTAAATACATCTTCTATGCTATCTATAATAATTGCAAATTATAAATTGAAGCAATTAAATTAAATCTTAAACTAAATCGTTTTCTATGATTACGATATTTTTCTGTAATAATTTTAAATTTTTTAAGAATAGCAAAAATATTTTCAATAATAATTCTCATTTTTGAAACTAGTCTATTATGTTGTTTTTGTGCTTTATTTAAAGGTTTTTTCTTTGTTTTCTTTGTAGGTATTAGAACATTATTGTGAATTTTTTGTATTCCTTGATAACCACTGTCAACTATTAATTTGGTATTTTTTNNTGAAAACCATATACATTTTAGNNNTATGAATAGTTTTTATAGTAAAAGTGTGGTGGAGAATAGTCTTTAAACTTAATGCATTGTAAAAAGAATTTTGTATGAATCGGTTTTTATACTCCGCAGTCATTGAAAATTATAAATCTGATTATGATTAAATCTGATGGTTTTATAACAGTTTGAAAGAGGTGTGGCAGTGGGAGAAAAGAATGAGAAAGAATGAACGACGAGCTGATCCTATCTAATCCTCTCCTTCGTCTATTTACCTGTCTGTCCGATAGTCTATCCATCTGTACATCGATCTCTTATAAGAACTATACTCACTGATAAACAAATGATATCGAGTACGTCATTGAATCAACAGTCGACAAGTNTTTCATTTATTTTATGTATATTTTGCATTTCTGATTTTAATTATATTTTTGTTACTTGATATAAATTTGACCAACATTTTAAAATTTTATATTCGATGTCAACAAGAGCATTTGGATATNTTTTATTTTAATTACAATTTTACACATTAAATATAATTAATAAATAGTAGAGGGGCTATTAAATATAGAGTTAAGATTTTTATTTTAATTATAAATATTTAAAAGCATAGAATAGAATATTTAATTGTAATCCGCAGAGAGGTTAATAAACAAAAAATTAAAGTTGAGTTATAAATATAGACAATACCTATGTGCAGGAGTTTGTACTTAAGTATATTTAAATAAATTTAAATAAATGGAAATCTATTAGTATAGGAGCATCATGTACTGAAAATAAAATAATCCCAAAAATATGTTAAAAAAAAAAAAAAAAAANAAANNAATAAATACTTTCTATAGGCTTGAACTTCATCTACATTATTTCTCTGCTACAAGTTATTACTTAAGTCTCTAGCCGTATCATGGAACTTTTATATGAAGAGCATATCATAAGCATAGCTTAACTCTTCTCTAGCACTTATTGCAGGCACAAAATAAATCCAACAAATATTTCTCAGCTNNANNTNA
>NZ_MQTY02000045.1:0-7586 GCF_016082285.1 Spiroplasma sp. Moj | reverse complement strand
TAGTTGCAATTTTTAATAAAAAATATATTATTGACTTAATAAGGGCGAATTGTCCTATTTGCATCTTTACTTTACATAAAAAAAATTATATTTATACTTGCTTTTAATTTAAAAATTAGTTATTATTTTATAGTATGTAGATATAAAGGAGTGAAATTATGGCAAGAAAATGTGAAATTACTGGTAAAAGCACTTTATCAGGAAACAAACGTTCACACGCGTTAAATGCAACTCGTCGTAAATGAAATGTTAATTTACAAAAAGTAAGCATTGTTGTTGATGGTGAAGTTAAAACATTACGTGTTGCAACAAGAACTTTAAAAACATTAAAGCGTAAAGGTCAAATTGCGCAATAAATAAAGTTCAAGGACACAGTCACAAAATAAAAATAATAGAAAAAGGAAGCATAAATTTTAAAATTTATGCTTCCTTTTTCTCTAAAATACGATAAAATTAAAAAGGTACAAATGCCCATGTGGCGGAATTGGCAGACGCAGTAGACTCAAAATCTACCGAAGAAATTCGTATCGGTTCGAACCCGATCATGGGTACCAAATTTTAAAGCAAAAAATAATCGGTTTTTAAAACCGATTTTTATTTACTATAATTTATTTACTATAAATTGCAACAACTTGTCCTGTTAAAACATCAATATTCCCGACTGACTTAAGAAATTCATTACTAACTGCATTAGGCGATAATTCTGACAATTTTAATTGGTTAGCATTATATTTTAAATTACTAATTGTCACAGTTGCTGCTTGCAAACTAAATAATGAAAAATAACGATAATCTGCCTTTTGATAAACTTCATTCATTCCTGGTTTTAATAAATAAGCATAAGTATTATCATTCATAAAAATAATATTATAGCGATAAATAAAGTTAAAACAACTCAACTCCATATCAAAGCGATTACCTTGTGCAATAAAAATAATTTCTTGTGGTTTTAATTTTAACGCTTCTTGTAAGGCTAATTCACCATCAATATAATCTTTAATTTGGGAAACTATTAATAACTCTTTTGCTTTACTAGTAATTAGTTTTGCTTCTGTTGTTGTTAAACTATCCTTGTCACAACAAAAAAGATCAAAAGTATCAAAAGTTTTAATTAAATATAAGGCACCTCGTTCCACACCAATTTTATAATAATTTTGATACTGCTGTAAATCTAAATTTGTTTCTGAACAAACAATTAAAACTTTATTTGCTTTCATCTGCTAATAATCCTTTCAACCTTGCTGCTAAATCAAAATGGCCAAATAAATAACTACCCGCTACTAACACATCAACCCCATATTGTTTACAAAGGGTTGCAGTTTCAGCATTAATTCCCCCATCAACTTCAATTAGTGTTTTGCCATTATTTTGTTCAAGATAATGTCGTAAAATTTTAATCTTTGCTGCTGCTGCTGGAATAAAATCTTGACCACCAAAACCAGGTTCTACTGTCATTATTAAGACTAAATCAAGACGATTTAAATACGGGTAAATAATTTCAACTGGAGTTGATGGTTTAATTGCTAACCCAATTTTTATGTTTAATTTTGTTCGTAAACTTAAAAATTCAGTTAATTGTGATTCAGTTAATGCTTCATAATGCAAAGTAATTCCTGATGCACCTGCTTTAATAAAGGGCAGCAAGTAATTTTCAACACTACTATTTTTAATTTTAACCATTAAGTGACAATCAAGATATAAATCGCTATAACTAGTAATATCAGCTAAAATCTTTGGACCAAAAGTTAAATTTGGTACAAAATCACCATCCATTACATCAAAATGAATTCATTGAGCACCTGCTTTCTTAATTGCTGCTAACTCTTCTTGTAGGATTAAATAATTTGCACTTAAAACACTTGGTGCAACAAAATATTTTTTCATCATTACCTCTTTCTATTGTTCTTGCATAATGCAAACATAATCATTATAAAAAAAATGTGGAATAACATCTGCTTGAACTAATGCTTTTATTTTGCAATGTGGCTCATGTAAATGCAAGCAAGTTCGAAACTTACATTCATTAGCATATTGATTAAATAAATGATAAGAGCGGGCTAATCCTCATTTTTCATAATCTCTTAAATCAAATGTTGAAAAACCTGGTGTATCAGCAATCATTCCATCTAATAACCCATATAATGCACTAGCTGTCGTTGTATGTTTTCCGCGGCCTAATGCTTTAGAAATTTCTTGCGTTTTAATTATCTCTGCTTGTAATAGCGTATTTAGAGTTGATGATTTCCCACTACCAGTTTGCCCAGTTAACACTGTGATTTTATTCTGAAAAAGTTGTTCAAATTGTTGTCATACTTTTTTATCATCTTTTTTATTACTAATAAAATAAACTTCATAACCTAACTTTGGATATCAGTTAAAATATTTTTGATAAAGTTCATCTGTTTTCACTAAATCTTTTTTAGTAAAAACAATAACTGGTTTTAAACTTTTGTATTCAATAAATACTAAATATTTATTTAATAAATATGAATTAAAAGCCGGTTCTGCCATTGCTGTAATAATAATAACTTGATCAACATTAGCAATTCGTGGCCGGTATAATTCATTTTTACGCGGTTCAATTTGATAAATAATTCCTTGCTTGTCATTTTGAATTTCAAATTGAACATAATCACCAACAACTGGTTTAATTTCTTGATGACGAAATAATCCTTTTGCTTTGCAAGCATAAATTTGATGGTCAATATCATTTTTAACATAACAAAACTCGCTAACAATGCGAATAATCATTCCTGTTTGATGCATATTATTCTACCCTGGTAAAAACAAGCAAAGACAAACTAAGGCAATAATGAAACAAACTAGTAAAAAACTAAATCATCAAGCAACCTTAATTCTTAAAAATCATGGATAAGAATAATACCGATCATAAAGCTTACACTGCTTACCTTTTACTTCAAACATATTTGATAACTTTAAAGGTTTTTCCGAGCGATGTTCTGATGTTTCAATTGCTTGTAAACTAGTATTAAAATCTACTACTGTCTGAAACCGCTCACTAGGATCTTTCGCAATTGCTTTTAAAATAACATTTTCTAAACTTTGTGGGATTAAGGGATTTACTAACCGTGGTCGTAGTGGCAATTCTTTAACATGTTTAACTGCAACAAAAGTTGGATTTTTTCCAACAAAAGGAACCATCCCAACCGCTAACTCATATAACATAATGCCTAAAGCATAAATATCACTGCGTTTTGTTGCTGGTTTTGATTGAACAATTTCTGGTGCCATATATTTTGATGTTCCAATGATTTTGCCACATTCTAAATCTTCACTATTTTCTAAAATTGCAACCCCAAAATCAGCAACCTTGATTTTACCATCATATGAAATCAAAATATTTTCTGGTTTAATATCACGATGAATAATATCATTATGATGAGCTTCCGTAATAGCTAAATTAATTTCATCAAAAAAATATAATAATTCTTTAACAGTACAAGGACCTAATGTTAGTAAACGATCTTTCAAAGTATAACCTTTAACTAATTCCAAAACTAAACAATGACGATCATACGCCTGAAATGAACCATAAACTTTAACCACATTATTATGGGAAAACTGCGCAATTGAATTATATTCTTTATTAAAACGTTCTACTGCTTCTTTATTTTTTGATAATGTTAATGTCATAATTTTAATTGCAACATGCCGCTTTAATAACATATCATATCCTTCAAAAACTTCAGCCATACCACCATCTGCAATTTTAGCTAAAACCTGATAACGATTGTGTAACAGTGTTCCAATTGTGATTTGTTCCATTTTCTGCACCCTTTTACCTTATTATTTTAACTTGTAAACATCATAACACAAAAAACTAAGAAGAAAAAAACAACAAATAAAAATAACAGTGCTTTAATCTGTTATTTCAAAAACAATTCCGGTTAAATTATCAGTTGATAGATTTTCTAATGCCCGATCAATTAAAATTTTAACCTTATCGTTTAATTTATTTGCTGATTTTAATGTTTCAATTAAATCAATTTCATCAACATAATCATGAATTCCATCGGTGGTTAATAAATACTGTCCTTTAATATCTTCAATAACATAAGTATCAATTTTTAAATTCTTTGTTGGACCTAAAGCACTTGTTAATACTTTTCAAAAAGTATGCATATTATATTGTTTTTTATATTGACCTTGAAATTCTAATTCTTGTTTTTCTCGATATTCTGTTGAATTTTCCATATTTTGGTCAGTAGTAATTTGATAAATTTTATCATGATGTAATTTATATAACCGTGAATCACCAATATTAATAATATATACTTTTCCATTAGCAATTAAGGCAGCAACAACTGTTGTTCCCATATCACTTGTATCAGGATAAATTTGAGCATAAGTAACCATTTCCTGTTGAATTGCTAAAATTGTTTGACGAAACCATTTATTAATTTCTTCATCGGACAAATGATTAAAATTTGTCCGTTTAAAATGTTCCATCAAACTATCAACAGCCATTTTACTGGCAACTTCGCCATGTTGATGACCGCCCATCCCATCACAAACAATGGCAATATAATTGTTAAAACTATTATTGGCAAAATCAAAGTAATCTTGATTACTACTACGATAAGCACCAATATCAGTTTTGTATCCAAACCGTATTTGCATAATTATTTTCTAATAATCCCTTCATTTTTAGCTCGTAATTGACCACAAGCAGCATCAATATCGTGTCCAAATTCACGACGAACAATACAATTAATTTTTTGCTGTTGTAAAATTTCAAAAAATTGATTAATTTTTGTACTGCGTTGATACCCATTTTCTGCAACTGTATTAAAGGAATTAAATTAACATAAGCATTTAATCCTCGAATTAACTTTGCTAATTCTAATGTTGTTTCACGACTATCATTAACATTCTCAATTAAAATATACTCAAAAGTAACACGCCGATTAGTTAACTCAATAATAACGAACTGCATCCATTAATTTTTCTACTGGATAAGCTTTATTAATTGGCATTAATTGATTACGAATCGTATTATTTGGAGCATGTAATGAAATTGCTAAATTAACTTGGGTCTTTAATTCTGCAAATTGTTTAATTTTTGGAACTAACCAACAAGTAGAAATTGTAATATGGCGCGCACCAATTTGATAACCTTTTGAGTCATTAATAATGTTGACAAACTTAAGCATATTATCAAAATTATCAAATGGTTCACCAATTCCCATTACAACAGCATGGCTTACACGTTCATTTGTTGTTGCTAAATAACGATTAACCATCATAACTTGTTGAACAATTTCGGCAGTTGATAAATTCCGGGTTTTTTTTAATAGTACTGAGGCACAAAAAGTGCACGCCATATTACAACCAACTTGTGTTGTAACACAAACAGAATTACCATAACTTTGAGGCATTAAAACTGTTTCAATTTTATAACCATCTGCTAACTGAAACAAAAACTTTACTGTTCCATCTTTTGACTGTTGTTGAACAACAATTTTTAATGGCTCAATCGTATAGTATTCTTGTAATTTATTACGATCAGTTTTAGAAATATTTGTCATTTCATCAAAAGAATATATGTTTTTGACATATATTCAATCAAAGATTTGTTCTGCTAAATACTTCTTAAAACCATGCGCAACTAAATCTAATTGTAATTCCTCTTTTGGATATCCAAAAATTGATGTCATTATTTTCTACTCCATTTTTATATATTATAATTTTATCACAAAATAGCATTTGTTAAAATAGACAAAAAAACATTAATTAAAAAATTAATGTTTTTTTGATATCTATTTAATTTTAACCCTGTTTTGAATTTAAATTCGCTGTCTCTTTATTATTACGCATTTCAGCTAATAATTCACGCATATATGGTTTAATTACTTCTTGTTCTCCACCATAAATAATTTGAACCGATTGACCACGAATAAGCATTCCGGTGCTGTCACCTAATCCTTTAATTCCATCTTGATTGACAAGTTTACTATCAACAACTGTAATTCGTAAACGTGATGCACATGAATCAACTGCCGTAATATTATCAGCACCACCTAAAAATTCAATAATTTTACGTGCCTTTTCTCTTTTTGCCGCATCACCCTTTGCTGGTGCTGATGAAGTTGTTTCATTAGTACCTTTTTTTGCTTTAAAATCAGCTTTAGTATATAGTTTTGTGATACCATCACGACCAGGAATTTGAACTTTCCCATATTTAATTGCGAAGTAGAAAGCTGAAAAATAAATTCCAATATATGGAATTCCAACTGCAAGAATTCAATAGAAGTTTGTTCCTTTTCCACCAACAAATGGAATAATACCAAAGACAATAAAGTCAATAAATCCACCTGAAACAGTCATTGATGTATGCACATGTAATAATCCCATTAACATAAATGAAATTGCACATAATGGCATATGAACACCATAAAATAACCCTGGTGCTACAAATAAGAAAGTAAATTCAATTGGTTCTGTAATTCCTGTTAAGAAGCAAGTAAAGGCTGCTGAAAAGTAAATTCCCATTACTTGTTTTCGATTTTCTTTTGGAACACTAAAGTACATTCCTGCTGCTGCTGGTAATCCAAACATCATAAATGGGAACTTCCCAGTTTGGAATCGTCCTAAATTTAACCCCATATGTTGAACCATTGTAAAGGTAATTTTTGGATCAGCAATAACTTTATACATAATTGTTTGATCACCAACTGCTGCTATTGTTGAAGCATTTAGTTCTGATACTCAACTAGTAATTGCTGCTTGTGCTGCTCCAACTGTAATTGTATTTAAATCAATATTAGCATCAATATAACCAGCTCATTGTAAATCTTTAAGAAAAGCCATATAACTTAAAGGGTCTTTTGAAACATTAGCGATTAAATCTGCCATACTTCCCCCGGCTTGTGTTCATCATAATGGTGAATAAAACACATGATGTAACACAAATGGCACTAATGATCGCTCAAAAATCTCAAAGATTAAAGAATCTAACCCTACTGGTAATTTTCGTGAGTTATTTCCAAATCATGCTAGCCCAGTTCCAATTAATGGTCAAATAATCATAAAAATAAAAGCTAATGGAATTACTGCCATAAACATAATAATTGGAACTAATTTTGTCCCACTAAAAAAACTTAACGCTGAAGGTAATTGTGTTTTATGAAAACGATTATAAGCGAAAGCCGCAATCGCTCCAACAAAAATCTCTCCAAAAACACCAGTACTTAATGAATTAATTCCTAAATTAGAAGTTAATAATTTATTTTGAACTGCTCATGTTTGACCAGTGTAAAATAACAAGTTAAATTGATCAGTTACTCGTGCTGAACTAACAATTGTGACAGTAACATTCCCTTTCACTAATTTTTTATAAATATCACTGGTTCTCATTCATTCCAATAATTGTACACCCGTTAGTAAAGTTGGACTGGCTGATGTTACACCATCAACAGTTAATCCCATAATTGGTGAAGCACCACCCTCAATATTAACAACATATTGAATATGAGCATATGACTCATTAGACTTCTTGCATAACCTAGTTATTTTAAAATTCCTATAAAATATATTTAAAATAGAAATTATAGGAATCTAAAATT
>NZ_MQTY02000044.1:0-7889 GCF_016082285.1 Spiroplasma sp. Moj | reverse complement strand
AAATATAAATTACGTTTAAAACCAGTCATATTTGGTGTCAGAATTTTAATATCATGTTGTAGATGGCCTAATTTCTTGTTTTTAGGATAAAAATTATTAAATTCTTTATTTCATTTCATTAAAGTTTTAATGTTATGTTTAATTACTTCATTTTTTTATATGTGAAAAATCCAGCTAAAGTTAAATTATAAAATTCATAAATTCCAGTTCCATATTCTTGGCGATATTTTTTCATCATTTTTGCAACAGCAATTTTGTAAGTTTTTGAATAATGGTTATTAATTTTAATTGGTCTCGTTGGTTTTTTAGCTAAAACCAGAAAATTTAATTTTTCTTTAAGACAAAGTTGAATCTTTTTAGCTCAATTAAAGTTGAATCTTTTTAGCTCAATTATAAAAAGTTTGTTTTGACTTATAAAATAATTTAATTAAGCTATTTAGTGAATTTTCATATAAATAGTATTTCTGACATAAATTAAAATAATTAATGACATTTTGATAAATATAATTTATTTCTTTTGTAAGTTTTTGTTGTAAATATCATTTTTTTATTTTTCGTTGTAATGAATATAATTCATTTTCAGTTAGAATGCTTGTTACCATATACTTTTTCATTTTAATCTCCATTCTAATTTAAAGACTAAATCAGTGGTCTAAAATGTATATGGTTTTCACATAGAATTTTGGGCGAGCGGTTGATTTTCTGAAATTTTGTGATAAAATGCCTTAAAGTTTAAAAAAGATTTTGAGGTTCTTTCAAACAAATTTGGAAACCTTTATAAAATTCTGCGCTTAACGCTTAGAATTTTTCCCAAGTATTTTGAAAAGCGCGGCAAAAGTTTTTTTAAACTTTAAGGCATTTTTCACAAACTTATGAAAATCACCGCGAGCCCAGATTGATATATAATTAATAAAAAACGAAAGTGATATGTGATGTTTGACTTAAATTGAAATGCTGTCATTTCTCTAAAATATGAAGTTGATAATTTGCAAATTATTAACGGTTTACTACAAAAAGATAAGAAATTGATTAGTATGCTTGTGAAATATTTAGAGCAATTTAAACCGAATAATTTAACTTAGTACCCTACTTAAAACCCTTATATAATAAGGGTTTTTTGTTGTTTGTTTGGCAGTCGTTGTTTGTGGCGCACTGAAAGTTATTTTTGCGGGTAAATGGTAATAAAAATATAAATAAGTATTAATAAATTATATTTATGTATTTTTTCAAATACTTTTTTATGTATTTATATTATATTTATGTATTTTTTCAAATACTTTTTTATGTATTTTAAAAAAATAATGTATAGTTTATTTATAGAGGTGAAAAAGTGAAAATAATAACTATTTGTAATTTTAAAGGTGGTGTTGGCAAAACAACATTGTTAACGGGATTTGCTAGAACACTTGCTCAAAACAATTTTAGTATTTTGTTGATTGACCTTGACCCGCAAGCAAATTTAACAAGTGTTTTTAAAAAAAACAATAATGAAAATATAGGTTCAGAACAATGGTTTAAATCCCCAAGCAAAACTAATTTAGAAGATTTAATTAACACAATTGAAATTTCAAAAGAAAAAAATATTAGTTTAATTCCAACAAATTCAAAATTTGATGATATTAATAGACACCTATCTTCCACTAGCGGAAGAGAGTTTATATTAAAAAAGAATATAAATAAAATTAGAGACTTTTTACAAACTAATTATGATTATATTTTGATTGATACTAACCCAAGTTTAAATGATACTAATATTTGTGCCTTAGTAGTTGCTGATGAAATATTATTAGTAACAGAGCCTCATAGATTTTCAAACAGTGGTGCAATTAAAGTAAAAGAAATTTGGGAAGAAATATGTGATAATTTAGAAATTAAAAATAATTTAAAAACTATTATTTTAAATAAAGTAAATAAGTCAGTAGCAAGAGAACAAGCAAAAGATATTTTATACAAAAAATATGAAAGGTTATTGTGTAAAAACTATATTCCTTTTACTGCTAATATAGATAAATCTACAATGTTAAATAATATTAATATAACTCAAAAAAATCCTTTTGTTAATTTAACAAATGAGTTAATAGAAAGAAATATTTTTAATGTAAAACCAAAAGAGGGAGTCTTATATAATGAAAAATAAAGCTTTACTAAATTTTGGTTTTGAAGATGATAATTTAACAAAAGGGGTAAAACCGAATGAACCTAATATTGCAGTCAAAGTACTTGAAAAAAAAGAAAGAAAATATCAAAATAATTTTATTTTTTTACCTAAAAAAGAAAAGATTATTAGACTTAATATTATTTCTTCTAAACAAACAGAAAATATGCTAAATGAATTAAAAAAGTTAAATTATAAAATTAATCGTAGCAAAATATATAGAGATGCTGTGCAAAAAATTTACGAAGAACTCATCAAGGAAATCAAATAACGATGAAGAAAGTAGAAAATAAAGATACTATCAATCATAATTTAATGCTTGTTGATGTTGATTTACAACAGTGTCTGAATTGTAGTTTTACGATTCAAAAAATTGATGAACAATGATTTACGATTAACACGGGTGATAAAAACTGTGGTAAATAACAAAATTATTTAAAAAACCACACCTATAAATTAGATGTGGTAAAATAATAACAGTAAGTAGTTTGTCCTCTCTCTTACTTTTCAAAATTGCATAAAGTGATAGTAATTTATCGACAAATAAATTACTATCGTGGAAACACTAGTTAACACCTAGCGTTTCCACAGACAATTTTAACATATTTCTTGGTGGTTTTTTTGTGATACTATCTTGAAATATGTTAGAAATTGTGTTGTGGGAATAGTGCGGTGGTGCTATTCTCTTTTTTATTAGAAAGGAAGCAGACAATGAAAAAATTACTAAGTTTATTAAGTATATCAACCTTGACAGCAAGCGTTCCTGCTCCGTTGCTTGCCAACACAGTACAAACTCGCACAAAACGCGATGTTGCGGCAACCTCCAAAGATGTTACAACTGGGTTTAATATTAAAATAAAACAAAAAGAAGATGATTGAAAATTAGTTGATATTGCTTGAAAAAAAGATTGAATAAAATTTGAAAATGAATTTAAAAATTGAAATAATAAATGATATTTTTTTATTGAAGCAGATACATATGGATTTAATAAATATTTAGCAAAAAATAATGGTAATATAAACCAAGTAAACGATTCTTGGCTATGAGGTATTATGACAAATAATTTTCAGTTTGCTTATTTAGATGCTTCAAAAATTAAATATATTTATATATGAAATGATAATAATGTTCCACCAGAACCAGAAATAAACAAAAATACTGGTGAAATTATAGATTGAAAATTAAAAACAACAGATAATTCTTTATTTCAACAGGGGATATCGTTTTCACTTGCTGAAAATGATAAAACTGCAACTTGGTCTAACGCTGGTATGCGTTTAACGGTGGATGGGGAAACAAACATCAATATCAATAATTCAAATGTTATGAAAGTTTATTGAAATGGTGTTAAACAGAATATGTTAGACCACAAAGTAAATATCAATGTGAAACCTGAAACTAGTGAAAAGACCCATAAATTAGTTATCAAATACGATATCAATGGTACAAAATACACGAGTGAAAATATTGATGTTGTTATGGCGGCAAAAATAGAACCACCCAACCCAATTGTTAAAGAAAATTTAAGTGATTTAATCAAAACAACTGATTTAGGTAATATCTTAGATAAGAATGACGACACTATTTTCGCTGTTGTTAATCAGAAAAACAGCAATGTCATTGATGATTTTTCGCAAATTGAAATAACTGCGAAAACAGATACCCAAGCAACTTTAAAAGCTCGTTATGGTAGCAAAAGTTATGCGGGTTCGGTTGATGTTAAATACAATATTTCATCAGCAACGATAGTTGACTTAAAGATTGAATTAAAAAAAATAGCGGGAACAAATAATCCAGTTAGTGATTATTTGGTACAACTTGATAGTAGTAAAATGACAAACAGAGTTGATACATTTTATTATGCGAATGGGAAAAGCACAATCAAAATTAAACAACCCGCAACTGGCAATGACATAACTGGAAAAATATACGGTTGTGATGAACAATGAAATAAAATATCACAATCAAGTACTATTGACCCAGTAAGTGGTTTGGAGATTGATAAGGGGCAATATGGTTCCGTTGATGGGCGTTATTTGATTGAATTGCAACATCAAGATTTACCAACGCATACGAAAACTATTTATCTGCAAATAAATAATTATAAAACAAAAAAAGAATATTGAAATACACCAAATGGCAAACAATTTGAAATATGAGCAGAAGATAACGGATATAAAAATATCCGTGGTTCTAGTGCTAGTCAGTTAAATAATTTGTTTGAGTTATCTAAAACTTGAAAACAAAGTTTAGCACACTTAGATTTAAAGTTAGATAATTTTGTTGTTGATAACATTAAAAATGTTAGTCAAGATGAAATTGATAACTATAAAACAAAACTGCTAGCTGGTGTAAAAGAACAAGTTGAAAAGTATGGTCGTGATGTTGTAGAAAATATCGACTATGTTATCAGCGTTGATAATCTTGTTGCTGGTGATTGAACGACAAGCAAAGATGTCAAAGTTCAATCAGTTGATGGTAGTACAAAACTGTTAAGTTTGACTACCAAAACTATTCCAGTACAACAAAAAGAACAACCAACTCCACCAGCCCCACCAACACCAGATAATAACAAAAAATTGGGTTTAACTGGATGAGCGATTGTTGGTATTGTTGTTGGTTCGCTGGCGGGTCTTGCTCTGCTTGGGTGGTTGTTTAAACGGTTTGTGGTTGACCCGTTTATTTTAAAACCAATCCGCGAGAAAAAAGAAAAAGCCTTTGTGGCAAAAACAGAAAAAGATATTGCTCAAATGAAAAAAGATGATGAAGAATGAGAAGCAAAACAACGAGGTGATAAATAATGATGACTTTCTTAGCGACAAGTGGGTCAACTAGTCTGCAAGAAATTGGCAATAAAATAATTTCCGTTGGAATGCCAATTTTAATCGGAATAGCAATCACAATTGGGATTGTTATGGTGGCGTATTATGGCATTGCTGGTAAATTTGCTAAAAACGCCGAACAACGCAGAGAAACGATTGCTCGTGTTACTTGGGTTGGCGTTTGCTTGGGGATTGTGATTTTAGCGAGTGCAATTGTCTTGGGTCTAAAAGATGTTATTTTAGGAATTGCATAAAAGGGGGAATTAAAAAATGGTGCAAAATAAAAAAGGGTTGAAAAACCCTTTCATTGTTGGCAAATCGACTAAAATAAAGCCAACATCATTTAAAAACATAATAACCATTGTTAACAATATGATTAAAAAAATGGCTATCTTTCTTATTATAGCATTTTTGCCATTGATGTTAATAGCAGTGATTATCGTTGTAATCATTGCGGCGATGATGGCAATATTTACCCCTGACAAAGTAAATCATTTTACCAGTACTCACGCCTCAGAAATGTTTATTCAGTACAGTCAAACGGCGAGTGATAGTGGGGGTGACGCTCCAAGTTGGTTACTTGGTAAAATTATGGAGGCGGTTTTTGCTATCTTATATATTATTTTCATAAAACCGTTATTGTGACTTTTAAGTAAATTCCAAGACATAATTGCTTTTATGTCGGGTGGGAATTTGGCAAATCGTTTGTTGTTTGAAAATAATACTGCTGGGGGTGTCCCGATGTTATTTATTGTGATGTTATCAATTGCGGGAACAATATTGACGTTATTGCTTGCTGCAAGAATGATTGAAATAATGTTGGCGGATGAAAAACATAGCAAGTTAAGAATAACATTGCGTAATATGATTTTATTGTTTGTTGCAATTCCAACAATTCCCGTTATTTTTTATACCTTGAATATTATTGTTAACTTGCTAACCCAAGCGATTATGCAAGCAAGCAACTTGAGTATGCAAAATATCGGGTTGTTTATATTTAATTCGTCGTTTGATAATGGGATGCACGATTTTGATTATGTTCCTGCAAGTTGGACATTTAAAGATAGTGTTCACTTTAATTATTTATTGTGTTTGTTTTCTGAGGGCTTTATGATATACATTTTCTTGCTGATTGCGTTGTTTTTATTCTGGCGAACTGCGGAGTTATTAATTCTTTATGTGATATCGCCTGTTGTAATAGTATCGGCGATTCAAGATGAGGGACGACGTTTTAAAAACTGAAAAGAATTAACTATTGCTCGTTTTATTAGTTTTAATATGGTTTTCTTGGCGTATAGTTTGTTCTTATGGAGTATTTCGGTATTCGCGGAAATTGGAAAAGCTATTCCCGACCCAACAAAAAGACCAATTTTTACTTTATTAGGTATTTTTTCTTTTGGCATTGTTGTTGTTAAATCACCACAACTCTTATCATCACTGATGGGTGGTAATACATCGTTGGGTGATGGTATTGGTAATATAATGGGGTTGAAAGTAGCAACCAATGCCTTTATGACTGGTGGGGCGTTGACAGTTAGTGGTGTTCGAGCAAGTTATAGTTTAAGTAAGAAAACTGCTCGCGGAATTGGAGCGGTTCGTGCATATCAAGTCGGGGCGAAAGAACACGGATTTAAAAATGTTACCAAGGCACAATTTAAAAATGCATTCACTGGCGATTATAAAAATCAACATAGTAAAACAAGTGAAAAAATTAATCAGTGGTTCACTGATAAATAATTTTTAAATTGTCGTTTATAACACATTGAGTTAATATCTTATTCATTAAAATAACTTTCAATGTGTTATAAACGTTTAGAAAGGAAATATAGTTTATGGAAACAAAACAAAATGAATGAGTAACAGTTAACATTATGGCTCGGCGAAAACTAAAACGCGAAACCGAGAAAGCCGTTTTATTTTCTATCCCCGAACATAAGGGGTTGTCGGTGTGAATTAGTAAAAAATGTATTCACGGTTCACGTAACGGAAAAATGCTTGTTGTTGGTATCAAAAAGAATGATGAATATACAATATGAACATATGACCCTGATAGCAAGCAACATTTAAAAAATGAAATTTGACAAGGGCAAATTTTAATCAATCTGTATCAAGCGGAATTTAAAAAAATAGTTGCTTGACTTAACAAACAAGCAACAAAAAACCTAGGAGGTGAATAATTGTGGATGAGAATAAAGCACGCATTATTACAAAACGAGCAAGTAAAATTCGTTTTATGATTTCGAGTGCTCTTGGTGGTGTTGGCAAGGTTGAAATTGCTATTATTGTAATTGATTTTTTAATTACAGCGTTGATATTTTCGTTTTTATTCAAATATCAAATAATTGTCAGTGTTCTTATTACCATTTTTATGTGATTAACAAGTTTAATTTTAATGTTTCCAACCAAAAACGGCGCTAAAATATACAACGTTATTTGAACAGCATTCAAATATATTTTTGTTAAAAAACACAATAACGATGTTTTAAAAATTAGTCAAATTAAAAAAATAGAAAATAATGTTATTACTTGTTCAAATAAAGTTGCAGTTGTGTATCGTATTGAAGCGGTTGATATTTCGCTGGCAAACCAACAAGAGCGCGATATCCCTATTTATAAATTATCTAGCATTTTCAAAACAATAGATATTGATTTTGAAATTTGTAAAATTCAAACCCCATATGAATTTAACGAACAAATTAAACATATTGATAATTTGTTAGTCAAAGAAAAAACTGAGTTTAAAAAAACTCAGTTAACAAATTTAAAAAATTGATATATGAATTTGCAATATAGTAATCAAAAATTAAAAACTGCTTACTTTTTAATGATTACTGGTGATAATGTGACTTTAATAAATCAAAAATTAAGATATCTTATTAATGAATTTGATAATAACATTAAATTTATCAAA
>NZ_MQTY02000043.1:0-8095 GCF_016082285.1 Spiroplasma sp. Moj | reverse complement strand
GAATTTTCATATAAATAGTATTTCTGACATAAATTAAAATAATTAATGACATTTTGATAAATATAATTTATTTCTTTTGTAAGTTTTTGTTGTAAATATCATTTTTTTATTTTTCGTTGTAATGAATATAATTCATTTTCAGTTGGAATGCTTGTTACCATATACTTTTTCATTTTAATCTCCATTCTAATTTAAAGACTAAATCAGTGGTCTAAAATGTATATGGTTTTCACAGCTTATTTAAAAATAATCCTTGCTAAATTTAATTAAATATGTTAATTTTAATATCGTATATGGTTTTAAAAATATTAATAATATTTTTAAAATAAATTACTTTAATTGTTTATAAAACATAACCAATTAAAAACTAAAAAAAGGAAGTAAATAAAATGGGAATTACTTCAAAAGCAAAAAATACATTAAAATCAGCTTATAAATCAGTTAAAAAGTCATTTAATTCATTTTTGAAAAAACTTGGTTTTAGTAGTAAAGAAGCAGCCCAAGTTTCATCAGAATTTGCTAATGCAATGAGTGAAACAATTGGAAATCATCTTAAAGATAACTAATATCGGAAAGCTTTAAAAGAAATTATCACAAAAGATATTGAACCAATTTATGAAAATTTGCAACCATTAAAACCACATCGTCCAGCGCCACCAATTCCAGGGAGCACAGAAAGTTATAGTGTGGAACCACGAGCAAAAGTTGATGGAATGTAAAATAAAATGCAAAGACCAAAAGAAGCGCCACCAGCGCCACCAAGTCTTTTTCAACAAGAAATTATGAAAATGAAAAATAATTTACGAAAAGTAGATTCAAAATAACCACAAGTAAATGGCATTAATGGGCAAGGAAAACCACCAATTGCTCGAAAACCAAATTTAACAGATTTAAATAAAGTACAATTAAAATCAATTAATGAGCAATTAAACAATTTGGATCAACAACAAACAAATCAACACGAACAAGAATCTGAATTAGATAAATAAAGTTCAATAACAAATAGATTGTTTAAAAACAATGACAAAAAAATGATATTAGCATTAATTCTAATATCATTTTATTTTGCTTCATTAATATGTTGTGAAAAACTTCAAATTTGTTCATTTTCACTATTAGTTTTAATTGCTTCAGTATTTTTTATTGTAATTTTTTCAGCAATTTCTAATGGAACTGAAGCAGTAATAAAAGTTCGAATAATATGTTATGAAGCATAATCATCAATTAGTTCATGTACTGATAATTGTTTTGCTAACGGTAACGGAATTACTATTTGACTACTAGTTATTGCATCTTTATCATTTTTGAATGATAAATATCTTTCTTTCGAAATTGTTTCAATAATTTCCTTGTTATTTTTCATAATTTTTAAGTTTTGATCATTATCATATTCATAATTTCATCAAGGTAATATTTTCGCGTTAGCAAAAAAGAAATATTCATTTGAATTTTGTTTCTTTTGAACTAAATAACAATTATCTTTAATGGTATAATTTTTTTGTAATGTTTGAATTTTAACAATATTTGTTCCCGTAATACTGCCGTAATTTTCTAATGTATTTAATAATTGATTAATAGCGTTCATACTATTATCCTCATCAATGTAATGTTATCTACTAAATAAATTAGTCATACAATAATTTAATTATATACTATTTTTGAAAATTATTGTAGTTTTTAACTAAATTTATTTCATAAAATTTTATTTTTAAGACATTTGCTTTTCTACAATAATTTACAACTTTTAACAAATGTGCTAATATAAGTAATATTAATAGGAAGAGAAAGACTATGAAAAAAAATATTCTAACGATTTTAAGTGAGTATAAAAAACGACTATTAAATGATAAATCAGTGGGAGACATTTTTTTAACCAAAATTAACACAAAAAGTAAAAATATTATTAATTTCTTAGACTTATTATTTTTATCAAACCAAAACCCAGAAAAAGTTTGAAAAAATATTAATAAGAAAGAAAATCTTATTATTACTAAATTATCTGGAGAAACAATTAGGGAAATTTGTGGTTACGTTGGAGGAATTATTAATAAAAGTAAAAATGATGCAGAATTTGTTTTACACTTAAAGCAACATGCATTTAATAAGTACCCCATTTTGCATTATTCAAAAATTCTTGAATTTATTTTTACATTGTTTGTTAAGAAAGATGGAAAAAAAGTTAGTGAGGAAAGCTTATTAAAATTAGAAAAAATTATTAATGAAGAAACAACAAAAATTTTTAATAAATTTACACGAATTTTACAAGATGCTAAATTATATTACTTTGAACGAAACATTAATCCATTATATATTGGTTGACCATACATTGAAGGACTAACACAATCACAAAAATTTTTTCGTGCGCCATTATTATTGTGACCACTTAATGAACTTAGTCGCACAAAAACTAAAATTGTTTTAGCAACAAAACATGATGAAATTTTATTAAATTCAGCAATTCGCTTAAGTCAAATTAAAGATAGTAATTATAATGTTGCAGAATTTAGTTTTGATTCCCTAACTTTAACAGATGATATTTTTCAAAAAGCAATTACTGATTTAAAAACATTAGGATTTAAGATTAAAAATGAAGATAAAATAAATTATTTATACAATTTAAATTACTACAAACAAAATGAGCAATTATCTTCTAATATTGTTGTTGATAACTTTGATAAATATTTAATTAATAATTATCAAGTTAATAATTTAGGATTAGTTTTTGATTGTTATCTTGGAATGTATAATATTTCATCAACAACGTTATATCGTGATTATTATGATTTAGAGAAAGTTTCTGATCATTCTGTTAGTCAAATGTTTCAAAATGAATATAATATTGAGGAGGATTGAGCAGAAAACCAACTGCGATATCAAGAAGAATTAAATGAAAGAACAGTAATGGCAATTAACAATTATGATATTTCCCAAAAAGTGGCCATTAAGAAAGCATTAGAAAAAAATACAATTATTCAAGGACCACCTGGAACAGGAAAATCTCAAACAATTAGTAATTTAATTGTTAATAATTTATGTCGTGGGGAACGTGTTCTATTTTGTGCGGAAAAACAAGATGCAATTAAAGTTGTTTATAATAATATGAAAAAAATTCAAAATTATTGTTTAATGATTACTAACTTAGAAGAAAAACAGAGTTTTTATCAAAAAATTTTAGATAGTATTAATAATATTAATCAATTATATCCAGAAGTAGAAAGTGCAATGTATCTAACTAAAATGGATCAGTTATTTGATAATATTAAGAAATATAAAATTTTTGCGCGCCAAAATACTTATCAAGATTATTTACAATTTTTAAATAATGTTAAGGACCATCCATTATCATTAGATTTTGAATTATTAAGTCAATTTTATTATTTTGAATTAGAATATGAAGATTATTATCGTCATTGTCATCGAATGTATCAAAATACAATGATAGTTCAAAAATTTTTAGCATTGTTTAATGATTTTCCGCATTTTGCAGAAATTTATCATCTTTTTCGAGCAAAAGAATTTAAAAAAATGTTAAAAAAAGCAGAAGGTTTAAAACCACATAAATTTTTAGCTTTAATATTTAATGTATTAAAAAATAATATTGTTAGTTATACGATTAATAGTGTTGATGAAAATAAATTTAATTTATTTAAAATTGAGGAAGCAGCTTTAATTGATGCATTAACAAGGGAATTTAAAAATATTGATTATTTTGTTAATCGTTTAGAATTGATTGACCAAAATGATCGTCTTCGTCGGGAAGACAAAAATTATGACTTATATGCTTACTTAGGAACTGTTGTTAAAACTGAAGCAGATATGCCATTAATTTATCAACATTATTTTGTTCATTGTTTTCAATCAGAACATGCTGAGTTATTAAAAGTTGGAACTTTAAATTGACGAGAAGAACTAACTAAATTAAGCAATCAATCAATGGTTAATACAACGGAATATTTAACTTATTTATACCATCAACAAATTCGAGATGTTATTAAAGCAAATTATATTGAAACATTGCCTAAAATTATTGAAGAATGTCGAAAGAAAACAAAACGGTCAATTACTTATTTTTTTAAAAATAATTATGAATTAATTAAAATTTTATTTCCTGTTATTATGGTAACTCCAGATATTGCCTCGCAATTATTACCATTAAATCATCAAGAATTTGACCAATTAATTTTTGATGAAGCATCACAAATTTTTGTTGAGCGCGCAATTCCAATTATTTATCGGGCAGAACGAATTTTAGTTGCTGGGGATAAAAAACAATTAGGACCAACAAATTTCTTTTCATCCCGGTTTGATTATGATGGATTAGAACAAAACGAAGAATTATTAGCCCTTGAAACAACCTTAACTGATAAGAGTTTACTTGATTTTGCTAGTAAGCAATATAATTCTAGTATGTTACGATTCCATTACCGGTCAAAGTATAGTGAATTAATTAATTTTTCAAATGCTGCTTTCTATGATAATAATTTAATTATGATTTCAAATAAGACAAAAAAAGATTTTCCATTAAAATTAATTGATGTTCCCGATGGAGTATGAAAAAACCGCGGGAATATTCCTGAAGCAAAACGAATTGTTATGTTACTAAAAGAAATTATTACAACTCGAAAACAACAAGAAACAATAGGGGTTGTTACTTTTAATGAAGTGCAAAAAAACTTAATTTGACAATATTTAACTGCGGAATTTGAAAAAATACCAGCATTAGAACAAGAATTACATCGAATGCATAATGGCCGTAATGAAGGATTATTTGTTAAAAATCTTGAAAATATTCAAGGTGATGAACGTGATATTATTATTTTTTCAATTTGTTTTGCCCGAGATGAAAATAATAAATTTGCACAATTTTTTGGTCCTTTATCGCAAGCAGGTGGTGAGAATCGCTTAAATGTGGCAATTACGCGGGCTAAAGAAAAAATTTATATTGTTAAGTCATTTCCATCAGCATTAATTTCAGAAGATTCAAAACATCCTGGTCCGCGGTACTTTAAATATTATTTGGAATATGTTGAACAATTAAACCGTGGTAAAGATCAAGAAGACAAAGTATTAGCAAAGTTAACAACAGCAAAAAGTTATGACCAAGAACAGCAAATTTCTAAAATTAACCGACAATTTACAACAGAAGTTGCCACTGCTTTAACAGCAGCCTTAAGTGGTTATGAACATTATCAAATTGCAACATATACAGTGCAAGGAACTTATCAAATTGATGTTACAGTATATGATCAGAAAAAGGACAATTATGTATTAGGCATTATTTGTGATGATTTAACATATCCAATTGGGGTTGAACAAAAAGAATATGATTTTTATCGTCAAAAGTATTTGGTTGACCGCGGATGAAAAATTGAAGCAATTTTACATAGTAATTGGTTATTTAAAAATTACCAAGCAGATATTATTAATAGAATTGTCCAAAAAATTATTGGTAAATAGGAGGCCTTATGAAATTTGATTTAACTAAAATTAAAAAAATGAAAAATCTTAAGGATTTAGAAATATATTTATTTAAAACATATTTACCAAAAAATGTTAATCGGATTATTAAAGCAGAATTATTAAATTTAATTCATACTTATTTTCCAACCGTAACTTCTGACCAGGCAAATCAATTTATTACATTATTAAAAGATAACCGGGTTATTTTTCTCCGCGGATATCATTATGTTGGTAATGAAACATTAGAATCATTTAGTCGACAAGAACAAGAAAAAGAAGATATAGTTGAACCATCTGTGTTGCCTTCAACAAAGCCAATTGCGAAGTTAAGTTCTAATTTTGAACAAAAAGAAAAATCTGAACTAACAGTAAAAGCAACATCACAACGCAAAACAATTGATTTTAGTAGTCTATCTTTCCCAAACCGGTATCTCAATTTTATTCAGTTATTATATCCAATTAAAAATGAAAAGGAAAAACCTGTAATTGCTTTACATGATATTCCTGATTTAATAGTTAATAATTCTTCTAATGAAGAAAAATATTTTAAATTTAACAAACAACATATTATAACAAATGATGACGATAATTATATTGACCCAACAAAACGGAATATTATTTTAAAAGATGACCCTGAACCAATTGACGAAGAACCTTCGGAATGAACAACTGTTAAATCAGAAAAGTTAACATTTGATTTTTCTAATCCAACTAGTTCTGAAGCAATTTGACGAAAAATGAGTATTAGTCAATATCGAAAATATTTTTTATCATATCATCAAATTATGCCGTTTCAGTACCAAGGGTTGAATAAGTTTTTTATTGATTATTTATTAGCTTTACCAATTAATGATAAATTAATTACAAATTATTATAGTAATGTAATTGTGAATAAAAAAATTTATCAAGCTTTGTATGATAATTATTTACGAAACCGGATTAAGTATGCCTTTTTAATTGATTATAATTTATTTTATGATGTTCCTTTAATTCAAAAGAACCTTGATAAATATCATAAAGAAGTTAAAACAGCTGCTGAAAACATTATTCTTAATTTATTTATGCAATTTTTAAGTTCAACTTTTAATGTTAATGAAAAAAAATTACAAATTAGTCCAGAAGTTATTAGTCAAATTAAAGCTTTTTATTGATCATTTAATCAAAAAATGCATTTATTTGAATTTAAAGATTATATTTTTTCAACAAACCCAAAATGAAAAGAAGAATATGCAATGAATTTTATTAACTTTTTTGAAGGATATAAATTTACTTCAAATCAACAAGCAATTAATTTAATTATTGATCATTTGGAAAGTGATAAACTATTAGAATTATTAAAAGAAAATATTAATAAAATTAACTTTAAAAAAACAACAATTAATGACCATGTCCTATGATATGATGTTAAAACTAGTTGTCATTTATTAGATAATGAATTAACATATATTAAAGGAAACTTATTAAATAATATTCAAACTATTTTCGAAGAGACAATTAGTTAAAAAGTGCTATTAAGTTAATCTTAATAGCACTTTTTTAATTAAATATTTAGAAAAATCTTATTTTATAACATTTTATCTAAAAATTGTCATACTTTTTTAAAATAATTATTGGCCGATGTCATATAGCTTTCTACTGTTTTTAATGATTCACTAGTAAAATGTTTAATATCATCTCATTGTGAGTAAGCATAATAACCACCATAAATAGCTGCTCCAATTGCTAATGAGATTCCTAAAGTTTCGGCAGCTGTTCCTAATGACCCAGCAAGAATTCCACCCTCCATCGCGGTTGGTACTGATAACGCTTCAGCTGCTACTGTCATTGCTTCATTACTTAATAAAATTTCAGCTGTTAAACTTGCTGCTTCTTCTAAAGTAATCATTGCATCAGCAATTATATCACTAGTTAATTTTTCACCAGCATAAATTGCTTTCTCAATTGTTACAATTCATGTTGAATTAGCATTAAGAATTCCTGATACTTCTCTCGTAGTAAGATCAATCATCGATGATGTATTAGCTTGAATAATATATGTTCCAGTTGGAATAACTGTTGCAGCTGCACTAGTTGCTCCGCTGCTTATAAATCCTAACGAACCTAAAATACCTAATAATGTTCCCATAGTATTTTTCCTTCTTTCTTAAATTATATTTTTAATATTTTTTAATAAATTTTAGTACAAAAGCAACTGTCTACTTTATTTATAACTTTTTTTAGACAAAAAAACAAGAATATTCTTTTTTTATTATTTTTTTGTTCAATAAAATAGTTAAATTTTATTTTTTTTAATAAATATTTTAAGCTTAAAATGTTTTTTATGATTGTAAGTTGTAAATGCAAGTAAAATAAACCTATTAATTTAATAATAATATATTTTTAAATTTAGATTAAAAAATCTAGTACAATTATAGATATGAAATTAATTAGCCGTATAAATTATTTTGGNGTCTTAAATTAATATCTTAGAAATTGTGGAATAATATACCACTTACTTATTTAGATTNTATTACTTTTAATTTTATTGTCAATATATNTTTCTATTTTTTTTGTGAAAACCATATACATTTTAGACCACTGATTTAGTCTTTAAATTAGAATGGAGATTAAAATGAAAAAGTATATGGTAACAAGC
>NZ_MQTY02000042.1:0-8198 GCF_016082285.1 Spiroplasma sp. Moj | reverse complement strand
GGAGTTTTAACTGGCAACTTGAAAGAATATATGAAAATATTTTTTATAAGTTATGACACAAGGAATTGAAGGAAGAAAATATATGGAAATGCTATTTATGCTTAATAAATGAAATTTAATTTATGTAATACTAATTGTATAAAATATTGAATATTTTTATATTTATTAATTTTTCATATTTTATAAAATTGATTTCAAAAATGCATTCATTAAAAACTTTGGTTAGTAAATATAAAAATTAAATAATTCACATATTGAATATCCAAATTAATACTAATACTATTAAAATGTATGATATTGTATTATTTCTATTATAATTATTATACACCGTAGAAATGACAATGAGATCAGTTTTTGGGTTTTTTTTTCGATTTACACAGAAATTAAAGTTATCGAGAATTATTTAAAACGAATTTCGATAGATTTTTCGATTTTTTGCGATTTTTCGTTTAGTGATGTACAAATTATAGAGACTCGGCTGTATTATATATTACGTTATAGCTAAAAAGTTTTCGATGTAACCTGATTGTTTTAAAATTTTTCAATAAATATTAGTTAAGCGAAAACATTACGATTAAAACTATTATATATAAGAAAATTGAGATCTCTTGTGGAATGTTTTTACATCAAAATAGTAATTACATCAGCTTAAGGGCTGAAAAGTGAAATTACTTTATAAATAGTTACAAATTTGAAACAACCAACTTTTCTGAAAAGTGTTAAAATATTAAAAAAAAAAAAAAGATAAACCTAATTATTTGTTAATGCATTTCACAAAATATATATAAAATCAAATAAATAATTAATTTCAAACTATCTGTAAATTTGTCCATGTTCCTTTATTAAAATGTCGCTTAAAAAATCAATTTTTAATTGGTTTAACAAGTTTTTATAAGGGAGTCTGTTTTTAGAGCAAATGAAATTATTCCAAGAGATTTATTTATTTTTTATATACCAAATATTAAAGTACAGATAAGTTAGGTGTTTTTATTATTATTATTATTATTTATTATTATGTATTGAATACATTATTTGTTATGCTAAATATAATAATACAAGGTATACCTCTTTAAAAATATTATCAAATTTTTAAATTTACAAATTANNNTTNTGTTGTCGTAATTCAATGAATTTTACCACCAACAGCAAGTCACTCACGCAAGTTAATTAATTTCGTTCTAAACCGGTCGGGTGACTTGCGGGTGCGTTCAAATTCAACATAAATTTCACTATCATTTCTTTTGGTAATGATTAAGTCGGGATAGGCATTCAAATTGTAGTTTTCCATTTTGAGCTCACGCTCGGTTTGGTAGTGTTCGATGTCGGTTTGTGCAACAAGTCATTTTATTAACATATCTTGGTGTTGTAATTCATAATAATTTACTTTAATACTTTTTTTATGANTTCGNCCTAAATGACTTTGTGNTTTACTNGTTAAAGTATAATAGTTTTTCTTTGGCAATGTATCCACATTTATCATTTTTAAATTTACTAATTNTTCTTTTTGNAATTGAATTGTTTTAATATTTTTATTTAGTAACAAAGCTATTTGTTCTAAATTCAAATATCCTCAACGATTTATCATAATCAATATTTTTTCTAATTCACCCATAGTGTATCAACTCCTTACCAACCACTTTTGTCTTACTGGCAGGGTGGGTTTTTTTCTTTTTTGGGTTCCTTTTTTCTTTTTTGGGTTCCTTTTTTCTTTTAAGGGCTTGGGCAAAAAGAAAAAAGGAACCATTGCAGAACCCAAACATTAGGCCGAAACCCCGCACTCCCAACAACGTTGGGAGTGCGGGGTTTCGGGTGCTTGGCGTGCCAAAATGCTTGTAATTCAGCAGCATAAACAATACTAATAATAAGTTTTAAAACTTATTAAATACTTAATATAATTATATATTAAAATTAAAATAATTTAGTATTTTTTAAATAAATTTAGTAGTAATTTTATTTAAAAAATATATAAAATTTATTAAATATTTGTAGTTTTGATATAGTATGGGAATAGTTTTGGAAATATATTGGAAGAAAATGTATAATAAAAATAGGTGATTTACCAAACAGTAAAAACGATATGATGAAGACCATATCTTAGATTTGTTTATTCTTTGTCTTGCTACTCTGTGGCTTTATGCAAGCTCTTATGCTTTGTTGTAGGGGTAAGAAGAGAAAACCCAGTAGGGGAGTTAGTCTAAGTTGTTTAATTCCGCTAACAGTTGCTTTAGTTCTTCATCGGATAATTTTGGTGGGTCACCCTTGTTTTTTTCATACAGAGTGTTATAATCATCGACAAGAGAGCAATTCTCTTGTGATTCTTTTTTTACTTTATTAGCAGAATTTTTGGCTTTGATTGAAGCTTGAAATTCTGTTTTTCTTTTTGCCATTGCTTGTAATTCAGTTTGATATTTTTTATCAACGTCGGCTAAAAATTCTTCGCGGTTTTTAAACTTACGAAGACGAGGTTCAACAGCTTGTCATTTTTCAAATTGGCGTTTAAGCATATTTAAGTGATGAAATTGATACATATTTGTTTTAATCATCGCGTCATAGCCCGTCGCTTTAATGCGTGTTCCATCAGCATAATAAATATGGGTTTGACCAAAAACACGAACACCAACATTAAACCAATTAGGGTCTGTTTTTGTGACATGAATGTCTTTTTTGGCCACACTAATAAAGTTATCTCCAACTCGCACCTTATTTGATAAAGCGGTATGTTTATAGATATCTGATTTATGGACAAAAAAGTTACACATGTGTTTTTGATTNTCTAACTGATTGAATACCTTAAATTGNCCACCACGCGGTAGGTCAACAAAGTGATAATTGAGTTGTTCTGCGTGTTGAATTAAATTTTCCATAATGTTTTCCTTTCTAAGGATAAATTTTCATTTTCTTCAATTGCTGTTTNAAATTTTTTAAATTCTCAAATATGAGATATAACATCAGCAGGATTACAACAATAATGACAAATATTTTTATCAAAATTAAAATGTTTATTACAGATAAAACGATTACACGAGCAATGATTTGTTCCAACTATCATATCTTCACAAATATCGCAGATATTATTTTCTATCCTATAATTTATGTCATTTCATCATTTTTTATAATCAATTACATAGTAATCTGATAAGTCTTTTNTTCTGTTTCTTTTTATTTTTCGACTAATACTCATAAAAAGACTTCCTTTCNGCGGTTTTAACCGTTTTTTAACCCCTTATCAGCGTTGATATTTTCCAAAATGTAGAATAATATTCTTTTGTTTGATTTAAACGATGATTTTAGGGTAAATAATATTAATGTTAATGTTTAAATTTTAATCTCATAAAATGAGATCATCACCATTGAATAATTCTTTAATATCTTCTGAACTATAATTTACTTGTAATTTACTTGTTCTTCGGCAATAATTTCATTTGGTTTTTCAGATAGTAAAATATCTTTTTTTAAGACAA
Source organism: Spiroplasma sp. Moj (assembly GCF_016082285.1). Lineage (NCBI taxonomy): Bacteria > Bacillati > Mycoplasmatota > Mollicutes > Entomoplasmatales > Spiroplasmataceae > Spiroplasma > Spiroplasma sp. Moj. Next base: position 4,737 of record NZ_MQTY02000042.1, on the reverse strand, counting down.
ATTTTCTTTTTCATATAAACCTCCTAAATTATTGCTTTACCAAATTTGATATATTTATGTAAAAATAATGAAAATCACTATTTACTGATTGTTCAATAATTTTACAGTCTTTAAAAAATTCATAATNTTTAAAATCTNTTATTCTTCCTTTAAAAATAATANNTTGACAACTTCAAACTTCAATATTTAAATTTTTATTATAAATATCAATTCAATCTTTTAATTTATATGTCATTATTTTAATTCCTTTCTAATGAAATATTTTCATAAATAAAAAAATAGGTATAATGACTTTTTTATCATTCTACCTATACACAAAAATTAAAAAATGTTATAATTTAACCAAGAACCACCACAAATGTGCGGTTCAGGTAAATTATATATTAACCCTAATTAAGCGGTTGACTAGACCCTTAATAGGTGTATAGAAGAATGACTGTTGGGTCATTTTTCTTTTATTTAGTTGTTTATATTTTATCACAAATGTGCGGATAAAATATTTTTTTATCACTCCTTTTGATCAAACAAATAAAAAGGGAAATAACAGACCGCTATTTCCACAAACATTATAATAATTGATAAACACATTTTAAGAAAAATAAAATATGTTAAAATTGTTTATGGAAACACAGTTTGATTCAAAAGTGATTGTGTTTCCGTTTTTAATTGTCCTAGCAATTTACTTGCTAACAAATTCATTATATAGCAAATAAATAAATTTATCAATAAATTTTATATAAAAACAAAAACACCTTATTTTACTAAGGTGTTTTCTATTGGCACATTTAGATATGCTATTCCCATTTTTGTTTAAAAAAGATTATTTGAAAGGAGTTATCTTTTTTAAAGATAACCAATTACATTATATAACAAATTTTTTATTATGTCATAATTCCAATAAATAAAAAAAATACTAATCAAACCAAGAAGATTAGTATTTACTGATAATTGGAAGAATACATAAATAATTATATGTATCATATTAAAATTATAACATAATTTAATTAATAATGTTAAATTCTCTAACACTATATTCTAATTCATCAGTGTTTTTGTTATTTTTGTGAAGATACTTAATTTCAATTGTTTTAGTATCTTTATTAAATACTTTGTTTAAATTATCAGCAGTTTCGTTTCAAGTTACACATTTAATATTTTGCCCTTCATCATTTACATAAAATGAAAATAAATTGCGTTGAATATTGTTTTTGTCAGTAATTGTTTTAAACATTGCTTTATCAGCAAAAACAACATTTACTTCTTTTGTAAATAATTGAGTATTTTGAAAATTTCTGTACATATAAAAAATTCCTTTCATTAATTAAAGTATTTTATAAATAATAATTTTTAAACTAATAAAAGAAATTAATAGCATAATAGATTAAATAAAATTAAAATACTTTAATTAATTTTAACTTATTTATAAATATTTTAAAATATTTATTTATTTAATTGTTGAAATACCCCGTCTAAATAAGTGGTGTTGACTTGAATTTTTTGAATAAATAACTTGCTACTCGGAAGAGTGGTTTTTAAATAGCATTCACCAATTTTAAGGGCTTTCAGGTCATTTGGATGAACAACAAACTCATCCACCGCACGCACCGAACCCATATCAGTCGTGTTATTTTTAAAGTCAAGTTGTCGCGTTAGTTTTTCAGTTTGTTGTGTACCAAAGACACTCGCAACATATTCTGCTGTGTTTGGGTCTTTAATGTTATGACAAACAATAGTGCTAACATTCCCAAAGATAGTGTCTGTTAAATTTATATTGTTTGTTTTTAGGTCATTGATTGTTTGAAACGACAAGAAACATTGATAATTAAATGCTCGTGATTTATTTATCAAGTTGATAATGGTATCACTTGCAAAGACATTAAACTCATCTAAAACAATGTTAATTTTTTGATTAACTGATTTTAGAGTGGTTAATTCTTTTAAATTTTGAATAATAATTTTACCAACCGAACCAGCAAGTTTAGGATACATCAACGAATTGATACTAAACAAAATCGTTTTATGTTTACTAATCAATTCTAACAAAGTATTTTTATTGCCCAAACTATCGTTTAGTTGTGTGTTGTAAACATTTAATTGATTATAAAGACCATTGATGTCTTTTTCATCAAAATTTGATAATAACGAAATGCTATTGTCATTAAAAACAATTAATTTTTCTAATTGTTTAATAGGAAAGTATTTAACTAAATTATCAAAAGTAATAGCAATATCATTTTTTAAAAGTGTATCTAACAACAATAACAAATAATTATGTGCTAGATTTTGATAATATTGTTCGGAAAAATCAAACAACGACATTATTTTATCCGCTAAAATAACTTTATTTTTGCTTGCAAAAGGGTTATATTCCGCTGACCAACCAATTTCTCAAATAAAAGCGTTAGGGTCTAGTTGTTTAACTTTATCAATTAAATCAACATCTCCCTTACCATCAATAATAATTGTGGTTTCGCGGAATTTAAACCTTAACGCTTTTATGATTTGCATTAATGTCGTTGTTTTACCACTCCCCGTTGTTCCAACTAGGAGAGTATGTTGAGTTAAATTTGATTTTATTAAACCAAAGTTTTTGTCTAATTTAAGCAAATTGCTTTGCGGAATTTTCTTAAATTCTTGCTCTTTTTGTTTTGCTTTTTTATTTTGCTCATAAGCAAACATATCAAAGTATTGTCATTTCTGATAACCAATAAAACCAGCAACGACAATCACAACGATAAAGCTAATAATTGCAGAAATTTTAAAGCAAATATCTTTGCCATAAGCAGTTGAAAAAGTTTGTCAAGTAACCGCCTTTAGTTTTATCCCCGCATAGCCAAGCGAAATAGGAATATTAATTAAAGCAACTAACAAGAAAAATATTAATATAGCAAAAATAATTCAAAAGATTACTTTTTGAAATTTATTAAGTTTTTGATATTGATGTTTTATTTTACTCATAAATTTACCCCCTAACTAAAAGTTTCTTGTTCTATTTCACTTGCTTCAACATTTAACAACATCCGGTTATTAGCACCAATTGAAAACAAGCAAGTTCCCGTTGGCGCAGTTGCAATCGTATCTTTTTGATATTGATTTAATCTTCCGCTAGCTGAAATTAAATTATCATAATCTTGTAAATCGCTCGCCGCTAAATGATGAACAAACTGATATAAACAGTTATTTATTATTCCTTGGGCTTGGGTTTTTATGTTTGCATTACCCATAAAATCATTAATATTTTGAGTCATAATATACAAAATACCGTTATATTTCCGAATGCGTTTTGTCATTTCAAACAAGAAATTCAACGCTAGAGTATTGTTTTCATTAATCAATAAGTGAGCTTCATCAATGGCAATACAAATTCATTGTTGTTCCGCAATTGGTAATGCTTCGTTTTTGGCTTTGTTTTGTTTTACCACCTTATCCAAAAAGGAAAGCATTAAAAACAACTGAGCGTTTTGTCTGTTTTTGTTTGCTGTTAATTCGTGGGTATCAAAAACAATCAAATCATTCTTTAATGACAAAGTACTTATTCCGTTTCACAAAGCACCATCAGCTCCTTTTGCAAGTTTTCATAAAACATTATATAAATGTGATTTGTTTTGTTCGGTTTTTTCTTGTTTTTCAATTAAACTAAACAAATCTGATAGTGTAGGATAATCACGAGCAGTTAAAGTATCTAACTGTGTTTTATCAGTAATTTTAAAATCTTGGTATAGCTTTAAAAGCGTTTGTTGTAATAAACTTAAATCAATATCAGTTAAAGACGGATATAAGATTTTAAACCATTGTTCTAGTAATGAAATATGTTCTAATCAGTCATCTGAAAAAATCTCTAACGGATTTATTCGTGCTTTGTCCGATTTGCCAATGGGGATAATTTCCCCGCCATAGTAATTGACTGATTGGTGGTATTCCCGTTCAGGGTCAATGATATAAATTTTTGTGTTATTACAATATAGTCAATTTAATTGCTTTTTAGCATTAAATGATTTTCCGCTCCCTGTCATACCAACAATAAAAGCATTACTACTATTGCGGAAACTATCACGGTGTTTTATATCAAAACTTATCGGCTCATCTAGATCATTCGTTCCCATCAATAACCCGCGATTATCATTTAAAGGTGTTGCTACAAACGGATAACTACTTGCCAGTGAAATAACGGGCATTTCTTGTCATCATTCAGTACTGTTTTTGATATTGTTGTTTCAAACAAAATTATATGCTTTTAACTGCTGAAATTTTAATTCATCAGGGACAAAACCTTTTTTGTCATTTCACTTATTAACATTGTTCTAATACTATCTAGTTCTTTTTTTGTATCAGCAAAACAAGTAAACATAATTGAAACCATTTTCAAGGTTTCCCCGCCATTTTGAACCATATTCATTAATTCTGTAAAATATTCTAAATATGATTGATATTTAATTTCTTCGCTTGTTTTGCTTGTTGATTGAATTGCAGCACGATTAATAGCACGATCAAGCAATTTTAATGCTTCTTGTTCTGAAATATGATGAACTTTCATATTAACATTAACATTAGACTTCTTGCATAACCTAGTTATTTTAAAATTCCTATAAAATATATTTAAAATAGAAATTATAGGAATCTAAAATTATGAAATTTGATAAATTTGATTTTATTAATGATAAAGAATTATTCCGATTAACAGGAATAAAACAAGCCACTTTTAATAAAATGTTAGATATTTTAAAGGTTGCTGAAATA
>NZ_MQTY02000041.1:0-8331 GCF_016082285.1 Spiroplasma sp. Moj | reverse complement strand
TTTTAGATTTTTAACAAAAATCATTTTTCGTGGTGCTGAAATAACTACATAATTTAAAAAAATTATTTTTTTTGAAAAAATAGTTGCAATTTTTAATAAAAGATATATTATCAAATTAATAAGGGCTATTTGTCCTACTTGCATCTTTACTTTACATTTTTTCCTAAAAATTATTCCATAATTAAGTTTAGTATCGGTTTGTATTAATGCTTAAAGGAATTACAAAAGTGGGTAACATAATTGTTAAAATTCTAATTAAACTATTAACTAAATTTTCAATTCATTGCTTTGCTTCATCAATTGTTAAAAAGTATTTAGTTAATTTTAAATATTTAACTTCAACTGTTTCTTTTAAAAAAGTTAAATATTTTTTAACTAATGTTGTAATATAAGTATTAATATCAGTTGGTGTTTTATATCGATATTCAATTTCAATTGTTGATTGCTCACGCTTATATTTATATTCAAAAATTTGTGTATCAGATAAAATTATAATTGGATTATAAATCGTCATATAAATAAAGAAAGTTTTTAAATCATAAATATTAATTTTGCCTTCTTCAATGCTGGTAATAGTTGAATTAAATCAATCACTATAGATTTCTTCAATATTTGTTGAACTAGGATAAGGCCAGGCAATACCGCTATTATTATTTAGTAATTGATTTCAAGGTTTATCAATATTAATGTAACCAGACGAAGTCAAAATTTGTTTAATAAATCAATATGAGAAATATGGTTCATTAATTGTTTTGTCAGAATTAAAAACTGCTCCAAAAATTGGTTGATCAGTTTTTGACGTATAAGTTCAATTTGCCAAAGCTTGGCGAATTCGTACATCAATTGTTGAACAACTTACAACTGAATTAATTGCTGGAGTTATAAAAGTTAGTGCTGTTAAAAATGATAATACTTTTTTCATTATTGCCTTACCTTATATTATAATTTTATCATTTTTCTAAAAATTATAATAAAAAAATAGATAAGTAGTTTTAAACTTATCTATTTTTTTTGTTTTCTTCAATTAAGTCGGTTCTAATTTTTTTCTCATAAGCAATACATCCATCAATAACAGATGTTTCGGCGTTTTTAGCTACACGAACAGGAATTTGGAAATAATCTGATAGAAATTCTTTAATTCCGGCAATTTGACCACATGCTCCAGTAACTAAAATTCCATTAGCAACAGCATCACCAGCTAACTCAGCTGGAGTTTTTTCTAAAACTTCGGTTATTAATTGTGTAATTGATGAAAAAATACTTATTAATAATTTCCTAATTTCTGAATCTAAAATTTCTGCTTCTTTTGGCATTCCTGTTACAACATTACGACCGAAAATAATCATTTTTTTATTTTCTTTTGTTTTGTATAATGAACCAATTTGTTTTTTAATTTGTTCAGCAGTAACAACACCAATTGAAATAGTATGCTTCGCACGAATGTATTTTAAGATTTCTTCATCAATATAATTCCCAGCAGTTTTAATTGATTTACTTTCAACAATTCCACTAGCTGAGATAATAGCACAACTTGATTTTCCACCACCAATGTCTAAAATAAAAGTTCCTTTTGGTGCAAAAATATTTTCACCTGCTCCTAAGGCAGCCATTAATGAATCTTCCTCGATTTTTACAAAGTCAGCACCAATATTTTTACACATCTTGATTATTGCTTGTTTTTCTAAGTCTGTAACATTTTTGGGACATGCAATTAAAACAATAGCATTTTTTCATAAATCAGTTACTTTTGCTTTTTTCCCTATTTGTTGAATAAATTCTTCTGCAATAGTTAAATCCGTAACTGTTCCATTACGTAATGGTGAGTAAATTTCAATTTTATCGTGTGTTTTGCCAATTAACTTTTTAGCATCATCACCTAATGCTATTAGTTTCTTAGTTCCGATTTCATATGCCATTACTGATGCTTCATTAAAAATAATGCCTCTCCCAGCAACATAAGCAATCGAATTAGTAGTTCCTAAATCGATAGCAATGAATTTCCGGGGTGCTTTTGGCGAAATGTTAAATGTATTTTTCAATACGTCTGATATTGCCATCTTTAAAATGTCTCCTTCCGTTTATTGCTTCGTTAAAAAACATAGCAATAATAATAACATAATAATTTTCTTAAATATTAAACCCTTTATTTGTTATAAAACATTCAATATCAAGTAACTTTATTATATAAAATCTGGTATAATTTGCAATTAAAAATGATAATTTCAAGTTTCTTTTTTCTTTTTTAAAAATTTTAGTTATTTTTTTATGTTATTAGTTCTTTGGAAAATAAAAAAAGTATATTTTAAAAATATACTTTTTATGAAATTTTGTATTCATTTGCATCAAGTAATTGAATTCTTTCAATTACAGCACCTAAATTTTTTTCATAAGTTTTAGCACCATCAATTACACACATTAATGGATCATTTGCAGCTTTTACTTTTAATTGGAAAATTGATTCAAAATATTTTACAATTCCACGAATTAAAGCTCCTCCTCCACAGATGGTAATACCATTTCTAATAACATCACCAGCTAATTCTGGTGGTGTTTGTTCTAATATTTCTACTAATAAGTCTGTAATTCTTGAAAAAGAGGCTAATAAAACGTTTTTAATTTCTTCAGGTTTAATTAATACTTCTCGTGGTAATCCCGTAATAATATCACGACCAAAGGCACGAACTGGTTTTTCATTAATTATTTTAACTAATGCACCAATTTCTTTTTTAATTTGTTCAGCCGTTCTAATTCCGACTAGCACATTGTATTCAGCACGAATATATTTTTGAATTTCTTGATCTAAGTGTTTTCCTGCAACTTTAACTGATTTTGAAATTACAATATCACCAGCTGAAATAATTGCAATATCTGTTGTTCCCCCACCAATATCAATTACTAAATTTCCTTGTGCTAGACCAATATTAATGCCAGCTCCTAATGCTGCTAGTTTAACTTCTTCTTCTACTAAAACGTGACTTGCTCCCATATCTTTTGCAATAGCTTTTAAAGCACCACGTTCTAATTCGGTAACTCTACTTGGGCATGCCAATATTACTAGTGAATTTTTTCAAATTCCTGATAATTTTAATCTACTAAAAATGTGTTTTAACAAATCTTTAGCCGCTTCCATATCGGAGATAACTCCGTCTACTAATGGTGTTACCATTCTAATATGATCATGCGTTTTTCCAACCATTTTGTATGCTTCATTTCCTAAGGCAATTAATGAGTTACTTAAAGTGTCATATGCCATCATCGAAGGTTCGTTATAAACAATTCCTTGACCTGATACATAGGCTACTGTGTTAGCTGTCCCTAAGTCTAATGCTAAAAACGAGTAGTATTTTCCAAATTTATAATTAGCCATATTTCTTTTTGCCTCCTACTCCTATATTTAAAATTTATGATTATTTTAATATAACAGTCTAGTATAATTATACTATAAAATTAGGATAAGTAAATGAAAAAGGTGTTTATCGGGGAGTGAAGGCTAAAATGGGAGTATTTGTGATTGTTGAAGGTAAGACAGATTCAACAAAGTTAAAAAGTATTTTTCCTAATATTAAAACAATTGAAACTAGCGGTAGTGGGATTACAAAAGAAAAATTAGCATTGATCAAAAAAATTAGTTTAAATAATAAAGTAATTATTTTTACTGATCCTGATTATCCTGGACAAAAATTACGTCAAATTATTAGTGATTATTTAGAAAACAACTGCATGCATGCTTTTATAAGTAAGAATAATGCAACTAAGGGTAAAAAAGTTGGAATTGCTGAGGCATCTGAAGATGCAATTAAAAATAGTATTAATAATTTAATTAGTTTTTCAAACCAGCCAGTTGATAATTTACAATGAAGTGATTATATTAATTTAGTTGATTCAAAAGTAAAACGCGAAAAAATTATTAAGTACTATAACTTAATGCCAACTAATAATAAAACAACATTTAAATGACTAAATTATATGAATGTTAAAAAACAAGATTTAATTGATATTTTAAAGGAGAAATAATGAAAAAACAAAACCAAGAAATGCGTGCCGAAGGAATAATAGCTAAAAAGAGTAAGGGACAAAACTTTTTAACAAATCCTCATTTTATTAATTTGATTGTTGATAGTGCATTTGATTTACCAAACACAAATATTTTAGAAATTGGTCCAGGAATGGGTGCTTTGACGAGTTCTATTTTATTAAAAGCAAACAAACTTGTTTGTGTTGAAATTGATTCAACTTTAGTAGAATATTTAACATTAAAATTTAAAGATCAGGGTTTAACTGTTATCCAGGCAGATATTTTAACCATTGATTTAGAAAAATTATTTTTAACAGAATTTTTAGATAATAATCCAATTAGTATTATTTCCAATATTCCTTATTATATTACTTCACCAATTATTTTTAAATTATTAAAAATAAATAATCCAAAAGTAAAAGAAATTATTTTAATGATGCAAGAAGAGGTGGGTGAACGAATTATGGCTCAGCCAAATTCAAAAAACTATAGTAGTATTTCTGTTGTTTGTCAATTTTATAGTGACATTGAAAAAGTTTCCTTAGTTGGTCGTAATAATTTTGTTCCAGTACCAAAAGTTGATAGTATTGTTTTAAAATTTAAATTGAATAAAAAATATTCTTTATTAATAAATGATGAAGAATTTATTAGATTTATTCGAATGATGTTTGCAACAAAGCGAAAAACAATTTTAAATAACTTAGCAATTATTATTAACAATAAAATTTTAGTCGAAGATATTTTGGTAAGATTAAACTATGCATTAAATTTACGTTCAGAAAATTTAAGTTTAAATGATTTTTATCTTTTATATAATGAAATTAAACAAACTAAGGGAGAACTATAAAAATGAAAATTAGATCATATGGTAAGTTTAATTTAACTTTAGAGGTTTTTCACAAACATAAATTTAAAAAAATGCACCATATTAAAAGTATTATTTTTCCTTATAAGGAAAAATATGATTTTGTTGAGTTACTGCCTTATCAAGGTAAACAAACAATTTTTACTTGTAATAAAAAAGAACTAGATTCAAATAATAATACTATTTTGGAAGCATATCATAAATTTGTTGTTATGTTCCCTAAGTTTAAATCAACTCCAGTTCATATTAATTTAATTAAAAATACAACTATTGGTTCTGGTCTTGGTTATTCTGCTAGTAATGCTGTTGCAATGATTAAACTTATTTGTCATTTTTTTAATATTAATTATTATTCTTGGAAAATTAAAAAGTTAATTCAAAGTCTTAGTTCTGATGCTTTATTTTTTTATTTAGAAAAACCAGCAATAATCTCTAATTATGGTCATAAAATTAAGTATTTAACAATGCATCAAATTAATAAGTATAAAATCCCAAATCTTAAAATTATTGATTCAAAAATATCATCAATCACAAAAGAAGTTTATCAAGAATTTGACCATAATTATCAATACTATAAAACAAAAAAAATAATTAATAATCTTTATTTTAATATGTTACAACAGCCCGCTTTTAAAATTAATCCAGAGTTAAAAAAATTTTATCTTATACTAAAGCAAGAATATTCAAATGTAATGCTTTCTGGTAGTGGCGGTGCTTTTTTGGCTTGATAATTTAGTTTTAAAGTATATTTTAAAATTAAATTAGGCTATAATTGAACATAAATGAGGAGATTGTAAAATGAAAAAAGTATTGTTAATTGATGGAAATTCTTTGCTTTTTAGAGCATTTTATGCCACAGCATATAATGGCGAGATGTTAAAAAGTTTGGATGGAACACCAACAAATGCTGTTTATGCATTTGCCAATATGTTGAATAAAATATTAAAAACAAATAACTACTATAGTGTTGTTGTTGCTTTTGATAAAGGAAAAAAGAATTTTCGTCATGATTTATTAGTTGACTACAAAGATGGTCGGAGTAAAACGCCAAATGAATTAATTGTACAATTTCCAATTGTAAAAGAATTTTTAGATAGTTATCAAATTCCATATTTAGAGCAAGAAGGATATGAAGCTGATGATTTATTAGGGTGTTTAGCGGTGCTGGCTGAAAAAGAAGATTTTTATGTTGATATTTTTTCAAGTGATAAAGATTTATATCAATTAATTACTAATAAAACAAATATTTTAGTGCCACGGCAAGGCGACAGTGCTGATGTTATTGATGAAACAGCTTTAAGAGCAAAATGGTGAATTACACCATTACAAGTTCCTGATTTAAAAGGGCTAATGGGTGATCCTTCCGATAATTTAAAGGGTGTTCCAAAGGTTGGTGAAAAAACAGCAATAAAATTAATTAAGGAATATCATTCAATTGAAAATTTATATGATAATATTGAGCAGATTAAGGGTGCATTACAACAAAATTTATTAAATCATAAGGAAAGTGCATTATTATGCAAAAAGATAGCTACTATTTTTTGTGATATTAATTTAGAACATTTTGCTTTTACTCAGTTTTCACCAAATCAAGAAAAATTAATGCAATTTTATTTAAAATATAATATGAATTCATTTGTAACAAAGTTGTTTAATAATCAAGATAATAGTACCGAAAACTCAAATATAACAGTAAAAATTATTGAAGAATGATGTTCCGAATTTAATGAAAATAACACTACTGTTTATTTAGAATTATTAGATGAAAATTATCATACTGCAGAAATTATTGGGTTTGGAATTGTTAATTCGAAAGGTGTTTTTTATTTTGATTATATTCATGCAAAGCATGACAAACTATGACATCAATTTTTAAATGATACTAAATATCAAAAGTTAACTTATCATGCAAAGAGTTTAATTGTTGCTTTAGCTCGTGATAATATTTTTGTTCAAAATATTGAATATGATATGATGCTAGCTGGTTATGTTTATAATTCAAATGCAAAAAATAGTTTAGATACTTATATTAATTTATTTGAAAAAAAACAAATTTTGACTGATGAATTATTTTATGGCAAAGGGGTTAAAAAACAAATTCCTGCTGATGTAATTAAATTAAGTCATTTTATTGGTGAAAAAGCAGCGTACATTCATAAATTAAGACCAAAAATTATTGAGTTATTAAAAGCTAATCAGCAATATGATTTATATTATAAGATTGAGTTACCAACCGCTTTTGCATTAGCACGAATGGAAATTAATGGTGTTAAAGTTAACCAACATGAATTAACAACACAAACCTTACGAATTGAAAAAATTGTGCAAGAATTAAATAATGAAATTAATGATATTGCACAAAAAGAAATTAATCCTAATTCACCAAAACAAATTTCAGAATTATTATTTCAATATCTTTCATTACCTGATCGGAAAAAAGGCTCAACAGCACAAGAAACATTAGAAGAAATAAAAAATAACCATGTAATTATTCAAAAGATATTAGATTATCGAAAGTATCAAAAATTATATTCAACTTATTTAAAAGGGATGGAAAAATATATTTTTGCTGATGGGAAAGTTCATACAATTTATAAGCAAACCTTAACAAATACTGGTCGGCTTTCATCTGTGGAACCTAATATGCAAAATATTAGTATTCGTGATGATGTTCAAAAAGAGGTACGAAAAATTTTTGTTGTTTCATCGCCAAATAATGTTTTATTATCTTGTGATTATTCACAAATTGAATTACGAATTTTAGCACATATGTCAAAAGACCAAGATTTAATTGCTGCTTTTAATAAGAATGAAGATATTCATACTAATACTGCAATGAAAATTTTTAATTTATCAAAAAATGAAATTACACCGAATATTCGTCGTAGTGCGAAAGCTGTTAATTTTGGGATTATTTATGGAATTAGTGATTTTAGTTTAGCAACTGATTTAAATATTTCTGTTGCAAAAGCAAAAGCAATAATTAATAATTATTATCAACAATTTCCAACAATTAAGGCTTTTATTGATCAACAAGTTGAGTTTTGTAAACAAAATGGTTATGTTACAACAATTTTTAATCGGAAACGTTATGTCCCAGAAATTAATGACCATAATTATATGCAACGTGAATTTGGGAAGCGGATTGCAATGAATATGCCAATTCAAGGTAGTGCAGCGGATATTATTAAAATTGCTTTAAAAAATATTGACCAAGAATTTTTAAAATTAAATTTAAAAGCAAAAATTATTGCACAAATTCATGATGAATTAATTTTTGAAATTCCGCAAGTTGAATTAATTCAAGTGCAAAAAATTGTTAAAACATTGATGGAAGATTCTACTAAATTAAATATAAAGTTAATAGTTGATATGAAAACTGGTTTAAGTTGATATGATTTAAAATAAGATTAGACTTCTTGTATAACCTAGTTATTTTAAAATTCCTATA
>NZ_MQTY02000040.1:0-8372 GCF_016082285.1 Spiroplasma sp. Moj | reverse complement strand
TTCCGGTCCATTATCAGTTCTAATTCTTTTTATTTTAATTTTATTATTTAAAAAATCATTATAAGCTTGATTAAAAATACCAATTGCTGATGATTGNCCCTTATTTTCAGATAAATAAGCAAGACCAAAGCGTGATTTTTCATCAATAAAATCATATAAATATAAATTACGTTTAAAACCAGTCATATTTGGTGTCAGAATTTTAATATCATGTTGTAGATGGCCTAATTCATGCATTTCATAACGTTTATAAATCCTAATTTTCTTGTTTTTAGGATAAAAATTATTAAATTCTTTATTTCATTTCATTAAAGTTTTAATGTTATGTTTAATTACTTCATTTTTATATGTGAAAAATCCAGCTAAAGTTAAATTATAAAATTCATAAATTCCAGTTCCATATTCTTGGCGATATTTTTTCATCATTTTTGCAACAGCAATTTTGTAAGTTTTTGAATAATGGTTATTAATTTTAATTGGTCTCGTTGGTTTTTTAGCTAAAACCAGAAAATTTAATTTTTCTTTAAGACAAAGTTGAATCTTTTTAGCTCAATTATAAAAAGTTTGTTTTGACTTATAAAATAATTTAATTAAGCTATTTAGTGAATTTTCATATAAATAGTATTTCTGACATAAATTAAAATAATTAATGACATTTTGATAAATATAATTTATTTCTTTTGTAAGTTTTTGTTGTAAATATCATTTTTTTATTTTTCGTTGTAATGAATATAATTCATTTTCAGTTGGAATGCTTGTTACCATATACTTTTTCATTTTAATCTCCATTCTAATTTAAAGACTAAATCAGTGGTCTAAAATGTATATGGTTTTCACAATTTAAAAATTAGTTATACTAGTAAAACAAATTAAAAAATGATAAAATACATATTGTATGAATACCTTGCTATAAAATTAAGAGACATAAATTGAGTAATTTAAGAAAATAGATGGAGAATAAAATGCTTAAAAAAGGTAAATCAAATTCATGATATTCAATAATATCATTTTCAATTTTTAAAATCCGCCGTTCAATGGCAGTTTGAGTTTTAGTGTTATTNTCACTTGTTTTATTTGGTGCAATTGCAATTACTCTTTTTTTATCTTCAACAAATATTTATGATTTTTTAAAAAATTTTCAATACGGAGTGTTTATTTTTAATAATATTTTATTATTATTGTTTGTGTTGTTAGTTATCATTAAAATTTTTGGTCGAGAATTTGAAGATGGGACATATTTACTTTTAATTTCCAAACCATATTCTCGATTTACTTTATTTTTCTTAAAATTAATTTCACTTTGAATTTTGATTATCTTTTTCTTAGGAACAATTATTTTATTTGCTTTAGGAATTGGTTATATTGGTTATTTAATTAATAATGATCCAGAGTATTTACAAGTTTATCAAAATTTATTATTGAAATTATTTTTATATTCTTTAGCATTATCTTTTTTTGCATCAAGTGGTATTTTATTTGCGGTAACTTTTTTAAATTCACAAGTAGTTTTATTAATTGTTGTTATTTTCTGTAGTTTATTTTTAGTTGGTGGGATGCCATATTCGTTAATTATGAGTTTAGCTAATACAATTGATTTATCATTTGTTGACACCAATATGACTAAACAGCCTTATCCTGTNCATATTATTAAAAGTACAATTAATTTTAAAAGAAATTTAGAAAAAAAATTAATTAAATATGATAATTTAACTAGCAAAATTTGAGATTTTTATAATTCGTGAGATTATGATGATTTAGATAAAGTTTTTAAAACGCGAGACTATGAAAATATTACAAGTGATCCTACTTTGCGAATTAAACGATTAGAATTTTATCAATNATTAGGTTTAACAAAACCAAAAGAAGCTAGTTATACAATTAGCCAACTTAATAAGTGAGATAAAATAACAAAATATAAATATGATAATAAGGATGAAACCATTTTTGAAATTATTAATAAANTTGGCGGAAGTAATCTTCAAATGAAAGTAAACTTTGCGACAAATTTCTTTTTCAAATCACCAGGAGAATTAGATTCAAATAATGAAATTCATCAAGAATTACTTGATGCTATTAACTTTATTGGAAGAAGTGCAAAATCGTGAGACTTGTATCTTAGAACAAATGATTTAAATGGAAATTCATTATTTTACTTTGATTTAAATAAATCCTATTATAGTTTATCATCATCTGATAGTAAAGTAGGAACAGAAGAACGAAAGTTATCTGAGCCAAATGGATTTAATCCAGTAAATGTTTTTCGTTCTGAATTTGCTCGAACTGGGATATCACCAGTTGATTCAGAATATGATAATGGTACTGAGTTTCAAGATTGAATTCTTAATTATTTTGGCGCCGAAGATAGAATTGAAGATGGTTTTGAAATTAAAACACTTTATGTTTTAAGAGAAATTGAAATTAATATTTTAAAAAAAATAATAGATTATAAATTACTTGAAGGTGTACCAATTAAAATAAATACCGAATGACAAAAATATGATGATTTAATTCAAACTTATGAATTAATTTCTAAAATTAATATTATTGAACATTGAAATCAAATTTGAACAAGTTCTTTATCATATGTTCCATTTTGATTTGAACCATTGCAACGAAGTAATATTGATTTTAGTGTTCAAAACAATTATTTAATGAGTTATCAAGATTTCCCAATAGCATTACAACAAGATAAAAAAGTTGACCTTGATGTACCACCATTTTTAAATATTAATTTATTGTTATATGTTTATTTAGGAATATCTGGTTTATTTTTAATTAATGCTTATTTAATTTTACGTCGCAAAAATATTACTTAAGGNAGGGGAAAGGAGATGTTAAAACATGAATAATAATGCATTAGTACTTAGCGATGTGGCAATTGCTTCGCGTAATTTTATCAAAAAGTTTAAAAATAGTATTGTTGGTCCATTTAATTTTAATGTTAGTCGTGGAAAATTACATGCCATTTTAGGTGCTTCTGGAAGTGGAAAAACAGTTTTCATTAAATCTTTAATTGGTGGTTTAAAGGGATTTCATGGTGATATTACAATTTTTGTTAAAAAAGCAACAAAAATTAGTATGAAAAAAATGATTGGTTATGTTCCTGAGTTTGTTACTTTTCCTGAAAATATTAGTTCTTATAATTTTTTAAAATATTTAGGAAAAACAAATGGTTTACGAGGGAAATATCTTCGTGACCGCATTGAATATTTAATGAAATTATTAGAAATTTGAGAACACCGTGATAAAGATGTTAATTCATTTTCATCAGGAATGAAAAAAAGAGTAATGATTATTCAAGGTATTATTCATGATCCTGAAATTTTAATTTTAGATGAACCAGAAGCGGGATTAGATATTAATAATCGAAAAAAAATTATTTTTTACTTAAAACAATTAACACTTCGCGGTAAAACTGTCTTTTTTTCATCCCATTTACTAGATGAAATTAAAGACTATATTGATGAATTTACAATGGTAATGAATGGAACGCAAATTTATACGGGGCAATTAGCTGCCTTTAATATTAAAAATAGTTATTATCTAGTGACTAATAATCCTCAAGCAATGATTCGTTATTTTAATTCAAACCGAGTACCAAACTGATATGATCGAGCAAATAATTCGTTAAATTTTGTTTTAAATTCACCATTACATTTATATTATGTTACTCAATATGCATTAAAAAAACAAATTAAAATTGCTAAAATTAGTGAAGTTGAATTTTCATTTGATTTTCTATTACAAAAATTAAATATTACGCTACCTCCTAATATGACTACTAATCGTAAATTATGAAAGAAACAGTTGAAGAAATAGCAACAAGGTTAATTAACCAGCATAAATTTTAAATGTAATTATGTAACAAAATTAAAGAAAGTAATCTTTAAAAATATTTTAATGGGCATTAAAGTATTTTTTTATTATAATTAAATTAGGTCCAATATTTAAAAAAGAGCAAATTGTATGGAATTTGATATTTCAAAAGAAAAAATTGAAAGTACATATAAAAAAATTAAAAGCCATATTATTATATTAAAACACCATTGATTTTTGCAACAAAATTAAGTCAAATTACGGGCAATGAAGTATATCTAAAATTAGAAAACTTACAACGTGCCGGTTCATTTAAACTACGTGGGGCGTTAGCAAAAATGATGGAACTAAAACATGAAATAATTGCAAAAGGAGTAGCAGCAAGTGCTGGGAATCATTCACAGGGGGTTAGCTTTGCAGCTAATTTATTAAAAGTGCCAGCAACAATCGTGATGCCGCAAACAGCACCAATTAGTAAAATTAATGCCACAAAAAATTATGGTGTTGAAGTAATTTTACATGGTGATTTTTTTGATGATGCTAACAAAAAAGTATTAGAAATTGCTAAAGCAGAAAATAAAGTTTTTGTTCATGCATTTAATGACCTTGATGTTATTAGTGGCCAAGGGACAATTGCAATTGAAATTTTAGAAGAATTACAGGATCTTGATTATGTTCTTGTTCCAATTGGTGGGGGCATTTTGTCAGGGATTGCCACTTATATCAAAGCAGTTAATCCAAAGTGTAAATTAATTGGAGTACAAACCCAAAATGTTCCAAGTTATTATGAAGCACGAAAAATGAATAGACCATTTTCTGTTCAAGGTAAATTGTCAATTGCTGATGAAATTGCTGTTAAACAATGTGGGGATATTACTTTTAATATTTTAAATAAACATGTTGATGATGTTATTTTAGTTTCAGAAGCAAAAATTGCAGAAACAATTTTATTTTTATTTGAAAATTGTAAAATTGTGGCGGAAGGAGCCGGTGCGGTAACAACTGCTGCCATATTATTTAATAGACTTCTTGCATAACCTAGTTATTTTAAAATTCCTATAAAATATATTTAAAATAGAAATTATAGGAATCTAAAATTATGAAATTTGATAAATTTGATTTTATTAAAAGTGGCTTGTTTTATTCCTGTTAATCGGAATAATTCTTTATCATTAATAAAATCAAATTTATCAAATTTCATAATTTTAGATTCCTATAATTTCTATTTTAAATATATTTTATAGGAATTTTAAAATAACTAGGTTATGCAAGAAGTCTATTATTCTTGTTTAGATGATTTTAAAACTTCTTGTTCTTGCTCTTCTAAAACAGGTTTTTGTACATAAATATTTTTCTTTTTTTCCTTTAAATGATTTAAACTATACTTTTCTTTATTATACTTAATCGTTTCTAATTCAACAAGGCGCTGACGTCGTAATTCTAAAGTTGCTAATTTTGTTTCTACTTGTTTCATTTGTTCTTCATCTGCTAAATACTCAAATTTTTTTCGTAAAATTCATTGTTTTTTTACTTCACGTCATAATAAAAAATATGATAAAAAAATTACTAAAAAACAAATAATAAGTAAAGTAAAACCCACAATAAAATAATTATTCATAGTGTTAAACATATTCATAAAAATTACTGCTAAGGTAAAACATGTTGTATAATATATTATTGCAAAAATACTTGAAATAATAACTCAACTTTTTAAAATAGCTGCTTTTTTTAATTTTACATATGGCAAACCAATAAAACAAAAGAAAAAACAAGCACAAATTAGACCAACAATACCAGCAATAATATAATGTAATTCATAAGTTCGATGGGAAATAACACCTGTTAAATTTTTAATATTATTATAAGCCATTGCACAACCAGCACTAATAAAATAACCCATAAAAGTTCCTAAAATTGAAAAACTAATAACTAATAAACGTGTTGCAACTTCAATTCGTGTATTTCATTGGAGTGCTAATTCATCTAGTTTTGAACTAATTTTTGTTAACATAATAGTTTTTCTCCTTACTCTCTTAGTGCTCTAATTTGGTTTGATATTTCATTTTCTAATTTGGTTTGATATTTTTTACGATCACTTTTTAAAAATAAGCACCCCAATATAAAACAACAAAAAGCAACAATCGCAATTGAAGGTAAAACAAATGGGTTAATATTTAATCCAGCAACTGAATTTTTAGCATAAATAAATTGTAAAATAGCTAATCCAAGAATTGAAAAGCAATTAATATTACCAACAATACTAACAATAATTATTCAAATATTAACAGTTTTTAATGTTTTAATAATTAAAATTGGAATTGTTATAAAAAAGAATGTTGTAACCCATAAAATAGCTAATAAAATAATTATTCCAATTACAATTGGTTGACCAATTACTACAATTTGATCAGTAAATGGAGTTTTAAATTTGGATAATAAAGAAATAATAAATTGTGCTCCTACCTGCCCTAACGTTGGAATATATATTAGAGCAACTACAATTAACAATAATTGTGAAAAGACAATTAAAGTTCTCGCTATTGTTTCACTTTTAGTAGAAAAATAATACTTACTTGCTTCAATGTTGTATTGGTAAGGTAATGGACGAATTTGTTGCTTTCGATTTAATTCATATTCCCCTAATGATTTTACGGTGTGATCAATAACAGTTTTATCTAAATTTTTTAAAACTAGCGGACAATTATCAACAACAAACTGCATTTTTTTTACTACTTTTGCTGATTGTTCTTGATTTATTGTTTTACTATTTTCTGTTTTTTTCATTAAAGCACCTTCCTATTCAACTATATTTAATTTAGAACTAAAATCTAAACTTTCAGCAACAGCAAGGTTAATTCGTTTCTGCTGACGAATTGCTGAGAATCATAATAAAAAACTACCTCAAAATAACATTAACATACAAAGTCCAGCCATAATTACCCCTGGTAAATTTAGCCGAACAGGAATATAAAGATATGCAATAATGCTTAATCCTAACATTAGTAAAACAAAGATGCATCCGACTGTATTAAAAATAATTCCAGTTACCTTTAAAAGGTTAATATTATGAACAATTAATGTTGGAACTATAAATATTAAAGAAAAGATAATTCCAAACAGAGCAATAACAATGGTAAGACCACGAAAAACACCATCAGCTAAACCAAAATTATTAAAAACGGCAGGAATTGGTAATTTACTAGTTGCAATCATTGCTAAAGAAGCTGATACAATAATAATTACTCCTAGCATAACCGCTTGTCCAATTAAAATCATAATTCTAGCAATAACTTCCATTGGTGTAGTAAAATACATTCTTGTTAACCGAACATTATTTTTTTGAAAATCTTGTGTTGCTTTCTCCATCAATAATCACCTAATTTAATAATTTCTCCCTTGTTTACAATGATTATAGCATTTTCTTTTAAAAATACTATCTTTCTTAATAAAAGCTTAGAATAAATTTTTAGGTACCGGCTATACATAAAAAAGCAAGATTAAACGATTAAAATGCCACCAGAAAATAATCATTAATCTTGAAGTTATAAACTATATTAGACAAAAATTAAAGTTACGTTGATTATCAGAATAAATTTTATGAGAATATCAAACAAAATATCATGAAAAATTAGGACCCAGTTTATCAGAAAAATCACTATATGCCTTATATTATTTAACTGATTTTTTTATAATTCTTCTTGTATTTTTTTAAGGTCTTATTCTACTAAATCAAATTCTTTTTTTACTTTTTCTAATTTTACTTTTTCATAATTAAGTTTTTGTTTTGTAACATTTTTATCTTTTATTGTATAACTATTATTTTCTTTTCTTAAAAAGATTTCATAATCAAATGTTTTTATTATAAATTCGTCTTTTTCTTCATTATATTTTTCTTCTGTTTTTATATATTTTTCTGCTGCTGGTTTATATTCTGCTTGTGCCTTTTCATATTCTTGTTTTGAACTATGAAAAGATGTTTTTATTTCAAGTTTTTCTTCTTCTTCACAAAATATTTCCGATGTATTTTCACCAACAACTCTATTTTTTCTAGAGGGATCAGCAGTGTCTCAATATCCATGGTCATATCCAGAATAGGAAGTAATTTCTATTGCTTGATTAACATCTAAGTTCCATGTTAAATTATAATAATAACTAAAATGCTCTCAAATTAAATATGCCAAAGAACTTATATCCGCATCAGTAATTGACCCGCCTAAGCCAGAGTGATCTTCTTTGGCAAAAAAAGTAATTTTAATTGTTAATTCAAATAAAAATTCTTCTTTCAGATTTAAGAAAAATAAATTATTTATTTCTTTTCAAGTATCATTTGTTATTGTTAGTTTTAATTCATCACTACTTAAAAATTTATAATATTTTTCAATTTCATTGATTCTTGTATTAGTCCTTTTATATATAAGTTTTTCTTTTTCTTGTTTTAATTTTATTTTTGCATTATTAAATTCTTGTTTTTTAGTTGCTATTTTATTTTTTACAATAGACTTCTTGCATAACCTAGTTATTTTAAAATTCCTATAAAATATATTTAAAATAGAAAT
>NZ_MQTY02000004.1:0-25896 GCF_016082285.1 Spiroplasma sp. Moj | reverse complement strand
TAAAATTATAATTTGCTATTAGTATCTTTTTAAAAATATTTACAATTATTTTAATAGGTTATGCAAGAAGTCTATTAATGGTAATAAAGAAGAAATAAAAATTTCATTTTTTTCATATAAAGTTGAAGAAACAACAGTATGCATAATATCAGTATATTTTGATAAATCCGAATTATATTTTGATGTAACACCAATTACATTTACCCCATTATTTTTGACTTCCTTAGCTGCTGCTATTACAGCCATTGTTTTTCCTTATAAACTTACACAGATTAATAAATCATCTAGTTGGATTAAACTGGCACGAGTAATAATATTATTTTCATTTTCTACCAACAAACTACAAGTAAAGCCAAAACTAAATAAACGGGTAGCTAGTTCTTTTACTGCTAAAGATGAAATTCCTAAACCTGCTAAATAAATTCCTTTCGCTTTTTTTAATAAAATAACTGTGTTTAAAAACTTAACATCATCAAAAGTTTGCTAATTACGCTCTAGCATATCTTGATAATATAAAAAAATACTTTCTGTTTCATCTAAATGCAAATTATTGGTTTCTAAACGTTCTTGTTCTGCAACTACTGCAATAATAAAATCACGATAACCAATAAAGCCTAACTTTTTAATTAAAGAATAAATTGGTGAATAACCGATTCCAGTCGCTTTTGATAAATCTTCAATTTTAAGGTTTCGAATATTATGAATATTTTCACAAATATAGTTTGCAATTTTAATTTCTTTTTTTTGTGCAAATTCCTTGAATCATTGATAATTTTGAGAGAATTGAAATATTATCCATTGTTTTAATAATCTCAACGATTATCTTGTTGAGCCATTACAAAATCTTTATCAACAATATCTGATGACCAGACTTTATTAATTAAATCATCAGTAAAATACATTCAAGGTAATAATTTATTAACATAAATTTTATGATCATTTACTCGTTGATTTGGGGTTGAAATAATATGCGACCAATTTGCTAATTTAACTGCTTTTGACATATCTTTCCCAGAAATTACTACAATCGTTACTCCTTTTTTTTGCAATTGTTAATGCTTTGTTAACTGCTTCATTATCACCAAATAATGAATAAGCTAGAATTAAATCATTTTTATTCATAATCCGAGAACGAACCATTAAGTCTTCTTCATTTTCATTTAGATTAAAAGCATTAAAACAAAAACGATATAATTCTAGCGCTAATGTTTGTGACAATGCATTTGTTGAACCCATCCCAATTACAAAAATTCGATATGCTCCTTTAATTGCATTAATTGTTTGATTCACCTTTTCATTATCAATCATCGTATCATTTTGATTCAGAATATCAAAATATGTTTTCTTCATTAGACTCTCCATATTTTCAAAATCTAATGATTTAATTTCAATATCAGCAGCAATCGCAATTAAAAAATCTCGATAACCATTAATCTGCATTTTTCGTAACAAACCATATATTGCACTATAACCAGTATTTACTTGTTGCGCTAAAACTTCAATATTCATTGTTGTTACTTCCTTCATATTTTCTTTAATATATTTAATAATTTCATTTTCTTTTTTAGTAAAATTCTTTGAATCGAATGTTTCTAATTTTGATAAAAATGATACCATTTTATCTAATCTCCTTTTATGTTATTTTCCAGTAGTTCTTGTGCTGCTAAGCGAGCAATCATTGCAGCATTATCAGTACAATATTCTAATTTTGGAATAACTATTTTTAAATTTGGTGTTGCTAAATTTAAAATTGCTGCTCGTAATGCGCTATTAGCTGAAACTCCACCGACTAACGTAACCATTTGCGGCTGAAAATTTTGAATTGCTAATTTTGTTTTTCGCATAATAATATCAACACATGTTTTTTGAAATGTCACACAAAAATTAGACAAATTAATTTTAGTATTACGTTGTTCTTTTGCAATTAAATTAGCTACAGCTGATTTTAATCCGCTAAAAGAGAAATTATAACTTTGATCATTTAATGGTAGTGATAAGTGATATTGTGTTGTTGTTCCTGTAGCTGCAAGCTTATCAATAACAGGTCCGCCCGGATACCCTAAGTCCAGCATTCGAGCAACCTTATCATAACATTCACCAATTGCATCATCCAATGTTGAGCCTAAAATTTCAAAATTCAAATTTTTTTTCATTAATATTAACTGAGTATGGCCACCACTAACTAGCACTGCTAAAAGAGGAAATAAAAAATCATTATCGATTGCACTAGCATAGATATGACCATATAAATGGTTTAAAGGTAAAATTGGAATTTCTAAATAATTAGACAATGTTTCTGCTATTGTTTTCCCAATATGTAGTGCTCCAATTAAACCAGGTTTTGCTGTGTATGCAATGTATTGTAATTCTGTTATATGAATATTAGCTTTTTGCAAAGCTTCAAGTAGAACATAAGAAAAGTTTTTTAAATGTAACCGCGAAGCAAGTTCTGGCACAACTCCACCGTATTTTGTATGTTCCTTAATTTGTGATGAAATAATATTTGCTAAAATTTTTCCATTCTTAAAAATAGCAATACTAGTTTCGTCACAGCTTGTCTCAATTGCAAGAATTACCATTTCATCTACCTCCTCATTATTATATAATAATTTTTCCTTAAAAAAATACTAAGAAAGAAACAAGTAAAAAAATATACAAAAAAATAATAGATAAATCTATTATTTTTTTAATTTTTGTATATTTAATAAAATTACCCTAAATAACCTTGTTATCCTTCATTACTTTTTCAATCCCTGCAATTGCAGCGTCTTCATCAGAACCACTTGCAACAATTTCTACTTCTGCACCTTGATGAATTCCCAATGCAATAATAGTCATGATTGATTTTAAGTTAGCAGTTTTTCCTCCTGAGAAAATAGTAATATCTGACTGGTATTTTCCTGCTTCTCCTACAATTAATGCCGCTGGACGTGCATGCATCCCAACAGGATCAGCGATAACAGCTTTAAATGATGCCATTAAATTTCCTCCTTTAAAATATACTAATTCATTATATCAAAAAAAACAAAAATAAGTATATTATCCCTTAACAATTTTTTATGTTTTTAAATAAAAATTTCAATTATTTGGTATTGTTATTTTCTTTTATGATTCCACTTTTTTAATTGCTTGACTATCTGCTGAAATAATCTTGACATTATAAGGATGCGGAAAAACAATTTGGACATTTTGCGCAATAATTTTAACAACAACTCCAATTCCAAATAATTCATGACTAACCGTATCATTTACTTTTCATGGATTAGTTTTAAAAGCTGATTCAATGTTTTTATTAAGATTAAAGACAGTTCGTGATTGTTTTTCACTTTGATTATTATAAGAAATAGTAATTGACTTTGGCTTACTAAACAATCTTTCGCTATTAACTTTTTCATAAAAATCGTTATCTAACTCTTTAATAAATCGTGATTTAAAGCGTTCATTACCTGTAATATATGAATAACCATCAGCATAACTAATAAACAACAATTCTTCTGCTCTTGTAATGGCAACGTATAAGGCTCGACGCTCTTCTTCTAATTGTTCAGTTCCCATCTTAATAGCTTGTGTCGTTGGAAAGATTCCTTCATTTAAACCAACAATAAAAACAACCTTTTTTTCTAATCCCTTTGCATTATGAATTGTCATTAAAGAAATAGTATTATCAGTTAAATTATCACTATCACTATCAGTTTGTAATGAAATTAATTGTAAATATTCACTTAATAATTCTGTTCCTGCTAATTCCTTATTTTGCTGATCAAATTTACCAACTGACGCAATTAATTCTAAAATATTTTCTTCTCGTTCTTCTTCATAGTTATCTCGTAAACGCTGCAAATAACCTGTTTTATCTAAGAGAAGAACTAATAAACTTTCAACTGATTTAGCAGTTGGTAATTGTGCTAATGCTAGCACAATTGCTTCTCGCACTTTATTTAAACTATGTTGAAGATTTAATGGCAATAAATCAAAATGTTGCTCTAGTAATGTTGTAAACATTATTTGTTGCTTTTTTAATATTTGCATAATTTGTTCAAATGCTTTTGGACCAATTTTTGGCGTTAACAACAAAATCCGTTCAATGGCTAAAGAATCATTATTCATAATTATTTTTAAAAAAGCAAGTGCATCTTTAATTTCTTTTCGTTCATAAAATTTAAAAGCCCCAAAAATACGATATGAAAGACCATAATCAGCAAGGGCCGTTTCTAAATCACGTGATAAGTAATTGGCACGATATAAAATTAAAATATCATTATAATCATAATTTTCTTCTTTAATTAAAGTTTTAATTTTAAGAACTACAAAATCACTTTCATCACTACTATTAGCACCATGATATAAAATTGGTAATTGCCCTGAAGCTTTGATAGTAAATAAATCTTTTTCAATCCGATTTTTATTACGAATAATCAAATTATTAGCTAATGATAAAATGCTTTGTGTTGACCGATAGTTTTCATTTAAAACAATTGTTTGTGTATGCGGAAAATATTTATCAAAATTTAAAATTAAATTAATTTTTGCTCCCCGTCACGAATAAATTGTTTGATCAGGGTCCCCAACAATAGTAATATTGTGATTATCACCGACTAATCATTTAATAATATCAAATTGTAATTCATTGGTATCTTGAAATTCATCAACTAAAAAATAATCAAAACGATTTTGTCATTTTTTTAATACTTCCCCATTATTTTTAAATAACTTATATGTTAATAAAATTAAATCATTAAAATCAACGCTATTTATTTCTCGTAAACGTTCTTCATAAGTGTCATAAACTTCTGCTCATCGCATTTCATCACCATTTGCTGATGCTTTTGCGCTATTAGGGCTAATAAAGTCATTTTTTCATTTCGAAATAAAATTCTTCACCATTTTTGCTTCTTGTGCGTCATATTTCACAGGTAATGTTTTATAAATATTACGAATGATACTATCTTGGTCTGCCATATCAATAATATTAAAATGACGATCATAATTTAAATGAATAATATCTTCTCGTAAAATACGAACACATAGGGCATGATAAGTTGCAATCATACAACGCTGGCCACTATTTCCAATCATCTCAACAATACGGGTTCTCATTTCATTAGTAGCTTTATTAGTAAATGTAACAGCACAAATGCGTCATGGTTGCAAATTAGCATATTTAATTAAATATGCAATTTTATTAGTAATAACGCGTGTTTTACCACTTCCAGCTCCAGCAATAATTCGCACTGGTCCAGTAATTGTTAAAACTGCTTCGCGTTGATTTGGATTTAAACTTTCAATAAATTCATTGACCATGATATTCTGCCTTTCTTTACAAACAATTAAATTTTACCCTATAATTCATCAATTTCTTTTAAAATTTCATCAGAAATATTTCCTGGTTGGTTTTCTTGTAAATGAATATGTTTTGTTTTTCTTGTTATTAATTTTTTTGGTATTGTTGGTGCTTTTTTAGGAATTGGTTTTTTCTTGACAGTAAATAAATGAAAATGACGATCAAATAAAATTTGATGATTTGGATTTAATACTAAACCAAAAATTAAACCAAGGTATCATAAAAAATAAATTGTTGTGATAGTTCGAATAATAATTAAAGCAATTGGATTTTTATTAGTTGTCCGAAACAAATCACTTAAACTAACTTCAAAAATTAAATTTAAACTTAAATTTGTCAATAAAACAACAAATCAAGGTAAAAATGTAATAAATAATTCACGGGTAAAAATAACTGCTAACTTTAATTTTGCCTCACCCGTAACTAATTTAATTTGAAAACAAAATTTTCCAATTGTTTTACCATCTCAAAAATAAGGAATAAGAACAAAATAAAGAAAGAAAAGAACAAAAGTAACAGCAATAACTAAAATAGGCGCTCAAATTATTCGAGCTTGATCTCAATACTTCATCGTTAAAGTTAATACTAAGGGAATTAAACTCGCTAAAATAATATCAAAGAAACGAACAAAAATCACACGAACTGGACGCGCTAATTGATGAAGCTGATATTCTTCTTCTGGTTTTGACATCATCGTAGTAGCTGAATTTTTATTGTTTGCTAATTCTTGCATTATTTATTTTGTATTTTCCAGTTTTCAATGTTTAATAAAACCTTTAATATCAGCAACAATCATTTTAAATTGTGGTTCTTTTACATTTTTAAGATATTTATTTTTCATAAAACTTTTATAACGACGTTCTAATTTATTTTCGGCACTATGGATAGCTTTAATTGATAATTTTTTATTCTTTTGTAAACTAACAATTTCTAAAAATGTTACTAAGCAAAAGCGAATAAAAGCATACTCTAATTCTTCTTGATATTCACGATATAAATTTAAATCACGATATAAATTAAAAATATAAATTCATTGTTTAATTAAATCAAAAACACTATAATTGACAATTCCTAATTCATAATCAACTAGCACATCTTTAATTGCAACATATCCCCCAATATAAACTAATGCGTTATAAATAAAGAAAGTATCAGTACGACGATAATCAAGTAATGTAATATTTTTTTGTAAAATAAGGTTTCGACGAAATATCTTTGTAAAAAGCGAGCAATTAACATATGCTAACACTTCTTTATTAGTTTTAGGCGACAGTAGAACATTACATTTATTTCAAATTTCACTTTTTTCTTTTGAATTCGCATAATGTAACCGAAATTCAAGCATATCAACTTTTTTATGCTCAACTTGATATGCTTCAACTTTTTCTTTTAAAACTGCAACTGCTGTTTTATGAATTGTCTGTCCTTCATCAACAATCATAAAAAAATCTCCTTGTGCAATTGAAATAGCAGTATTAATACCATATGAAAAGCCTTGACTTCGTAAATTTGTAATTACTTGAATTTGTTTACCAATATTATTATAAAAGCATTCATTCATAAATTCTAAGAGTGGTGATTTTGGTTGGAATCCACTATCATCAATTAAAACAATTTCATAATCGTCACTTGTTTGTTTTTTAATTGATAGTAAAGTCTTCATTAATTTTGTCTGATTATTTTGTACTACAATAAGAAATGATAAAAACATTCTAATCCCCTCTCTCAATCAATTCTTGCCATAATTATAACATTTTATCTCTTTTTAGTATAATTATTATATTAGAAAAGTAAAATAATTTACAAGTTTAAAAAGAAGGGTTCATCAAATGACAAATGAAACATTAGACTTCTTGCATAACCTAGTTATTTTAAAATTCCTATAAAATATATTTAAAATATAAATTACAACTGATGATAAAATAATATTTCGAACAATTTTTGATGTCTTGAGCACCTTATTTACTGATGAAAATCAGCTTTCAACTTTAACAAGTGGCTATAATATTAATCATTATCAACAAGTTTGATTTTCTAATATTGTTTCTCTCACCCAAAAAGCATTAGCAATTAAAAGGGATATGCAAATTATATGTCCGATGACTGAAATTATATTTATTATTTTAATGACACAAATGATCAGACAAAACAACAAAAATTAGGCGAAAAACAATTAGAACGTCAAGCCCAATTAATTACTTTTGCAAAATTAAATGAAAAAGAATTAGGTATTGGTTATCATTTTGTTGGTGTTTTTACATTTATTGGCTTTCTTGATAAAGATTACAAAACAATGATTTATCAAAAAACTAAAAATAGTTATCAACTTAATAAATAATTTAAAAAACCATACTTTCTTAGTATGGTTTTTTAAAATTGATAGTTATTATTTTTATTTGCTTTTACTTCTAATCGTTGTTTTCTAATTAATTCTCGGGTCATTTTTTTAACTCGGGCATAATCAAACGGATTTCGTTTTCCTGCTCCAGCTTTAATATGTTTGCCAAAAATATTAATTTTTCAAACTCAATTTCTTTGTTTAAATCGCATAATAGCTCCCTTCATGTTAAACATAAAGCCCTACTCATTTATGGTACACAATAATTACCAATTTTTCAATTCATTCACAAGAAAATTAAAAAATGGGTCAAATACTTTATTAAGGATTCGGTACGATTATTATTTTTAAAAATAATTAAGTTAAAACTTCATACCCAGTCGGAGTAATTAAAATTGTATCTTCAAAATGGGCACTACATAAATGTAACGCTGACACTGGTGTTCAATTATCATCTAACATTTTAATTGCTTTAGTCCCAATTTGAACCATTGGTTCAATACAAATTGTCATTCCAGCTTGTAAGCGCATTCCTACCCCCGCTGTTCCAACATTAGGAATCATTGGTTCTTCATGTAATTCACGCCCAATTCCATGACCAGTAAATTCAGTTGGTAAGAAAAAACCTTCTCCTTCAACATATGTTTGAATTGTTTCACCAATATCACCAATTCGTACTCCTGGTTTTAAAATTGCGGTTGCTTTTGCTAGTGCTGTTTCAGTGACAGTTAATAACTTCACATGTTCTCTTGTGCGCGGTTTTCCAACAATTACAGTAAAAGCGCCATCACTATTATAACCTTCATATGAACAACCCGCATCAACAGAAACAAGGTCACCTTCCACAAATGGCGTATGATTTGGAATTCCATGCACTAAAACTTCATTTAAAGAAACACAAATAGTTGCGGAAAAACCATATAAACCTTTAAAATTTGGTTGGCAATTATTTGCTCGAATAATTTCTTCTACGCGTTGATTAAGCATAACGCCTGTTACTCCTGGTTTAATCATCGCTTTTAATTCTTGATGAATTTGTTTTAATGTTAAACAAGCTTTGCGCATATATTCAATTTCTTGGTCTGTTTTAATTGTAATCATAGTTAAATTCCTTTCATATTTTATTTTATCATAAAAAGAAAAAAACTAACAACACAACAGTTAGTTTTTTTGGTTAGACTAATTCAATAATCACCATCGGAGCATTATCTCCTTTACGATTATCTAATTTTAAAATGCGTGTATAACCACCATTACGAGTTTTATATTTTTTGGCAATGCCATTAAATAATTTTTGTAATGCGGTTTCCTTTTCATTTGCATCAATATCACGTAAAAAACTAGCAGCACGACGACGAGCATGTAAATCTTGTCGTTTTCCTAGTGTCACTAATTTATCAACATGACGGCGTAATTCTTTGGCGCGTGTTTCTGTTACTTCCAACCGTTCATTAATAATTAATTCGGTTGCTAAATTACGCATTAAGCCATTTCTTCATGCAGTATTTTTCCCTCTTTTTTGTTGGTATGACATCCTTTTTCACCTCTCTTAATCACGTCGAAAGTGTAAACCTAATTGGGTCACTTTGTCTTTAATTTCTGTTAATGATTTTTTCCCTAAGTTTCTAATTTCTTGAATTTCATCTTCTGATTTTGAAACTAAATCACGTAAAGTATCAATTTTTGCTCTTTTTAAGCAATTTTGTGAACGTTGCGTAAACTCTAGTTCATCAATGCTACGATCTAATTCATCTTCTTCCGCTTCTGCTTCAGATGAAATAATTTGGGTTGCTTTAATTGCTTCATTCAAGTTAACAAAGAATTCTAAATGCTCAGTAATAACTTTTGCTGCCATTGCAACAGCGTTAACTGGCGTAATTGAACTATCAGTTTGAATTTCTAATTCTAATTTTTCTAAATCAGCATTTTTCCCCACCTTTGTTGGTTCAACATTATATGCCACACGCTGAATTGGACAATAATTTGAATCAATTACAATTAAATCAGCATATTTTTTTTCTTTTTTATTATCTGTAAATGATTTATACCCACGTGAATTACGAGCATGTAGCTCCAAGTCTAATTCTCCACCTTTAGCAATTGTTGCTAATAATAAATCACCATTGATAACTTCTACTCCAGTTGGGACAACTAAATCTCTTGCATAAATTTCTCTTTCTTTTGAAGAAACTACTTTTAAAATTACTGATTTTCCATCTGGAATAATATTTTGATTAATTTTTAATACTAAATTTTTAATATTTAAAATTATTTTTGTAACATGTTCAACAACACCGGGAATAGCAGTAAATTCATGCGAGGCACCTTTAATTCGAACAGCAAAAACAGCGGCTCCTGGTGTTGCTGATAGTAATGTTCGACGTATCGCATTTCCTAATGTAACACCAAATCCTCGTTCTAACGGTTCAACTAAAAATTTTCCGTAATTATTGGCTTTATCTTCTGCTTGTAATTTAAATTCTGGTCTAATAAATTGTTTCATCGCCTAATCTTTCTCCTATCCTCTTGGTCTTTTTGGTGGACGTGCCCCATTGTGAGGAATTGGCGTTACATCTTTAATTGAAGTGATTTCTAATCCAATTGCTTGAATGCTCCGTACCGCAGCATCACGCCCTGGGCCTGGCCCTTTTACTTCAACTTGAACACTACTCATTCCGTGTTCTTGGCTTGCTTTTCCAGCTGCTTCAGCAACCATTTGGGCAGCATAAGGGGTTGACTTCTTACTTCCTTTAAAACCCATTGCTCCTGCTGATGCTCATGAAATGACATTACCCGCTTCATCAGAAAGGGTAACAATTGTATTATTGAAAGTTGAATGAATATGTGCAATTCCTTTTAGGACATTTTTTTTAACTTTTTTCTTATTCGTTTTTTTTCTAACAGCCATAATTGTTCTCCTTATCTACTATTTTTTCTTATTAGCAACTGTTTTACGTGGTCCTTTAACCGTTCGTGCATTTTGCTTTGACGACTGTCCGCGTGCTGGCAAACTTTTACGATGACGCATTCCACGATAACTACCAATTTCCATTAAACGTTTAATATTTAAGGCAACTTCACGTCGTAAGTCTCCTTCGGTTTTTAATTTGGCAATTTCATTTCTAATTGTTGTTAATTCATCTTCTGATAAATCTTTCACACGAATATCTTCTGATATTTTTGCTTCTTTTAAAATTTGTTGTGATTGTGGTTTTCCAATTCCATAAATATATGTTAACGCAATTACTACGCGCTTATCATTTGGAATATCTACTCCGCCAATACGTGCCATATTCTTTTCCTCCCTTTTTAACCTTGTCGTTGTTTATGTTTTGGCTGTGAACAAATTATCATCACACGCCCTTTTCTTCTAATTACACGACATTTGTCGCAGATTTTTTTAACTGATGATCTTACTTTCATCGTGTATTCTCCTTTACCAAAATTTTTTTTATTTTGTTTATTTATGTCTAAAAACAATACGCCCACGTTCTAAGTCATAAGGTGACATTTCAACAACTACTGTATCGCCGGGTAAAATGCGAATGTAATTCATCCGGATTTTACCCGAAACGTGAGCTAAAATAGTTGCACCATTTTCTAATTGCACCTTAAACATTGTATTTGGTAATACTTCTAAAATTGTTCCTTGTACTTCTAATAAATCAGTTTTGGCCATTTTATCTATTACCTCCAATCTCCGTTATTTTAAAACTGCCATAATTTGATCTCAGACAGCATTTCCTTCCATATCAGCATTAATAACGGTTAATACTTGCTGATTTAAATAATATTCAATTAACGGTGCAGTATCAGCATGATATGCCGCTAATCTAATTTTAATTTTTTCTTCATTATCATCTTTACGTTGTACTAATGGGGTTTGATCATCATCACAAACTCATGCCACTTTTGGGGGCACTGCTGTTTTATGATATGTTCGTCCACAAGTTGGACAAGTTAAACGTCCCGTAATTCGTTCGATTAACTTTGCTTCATAAATTTCAAAATATAATGTATGATCAACCCTGCTATTTAGTTTTT
Organism: Spiroplasma sp. Moj; assembly: GCF_016082285.1. Classification (NCBI taxonomy): domain Bacteria; kingdom Bacillati; phylum Mycoplasmatota; class Mollicutes; order Entomoplasmatales; family Spiroplasmataceae; genus Spiroplasma; species Spiroplasma sp. Moj. The sequence goes on along the minus strand of NZ_MQTY02000004.1, from coordinate 14,173 downwards.
GCAATAATTGATCTAATTTTTTTGCTTGCGCAATTGTGCGCGGAAAACCATCTCAAATTAAATCACCAGTTACTGTTTGTAAATGATTTTCAACCATTTGAATCATAATATCATCAGGAACTAATTTTCCCTGGTCAGCATACTGTTGGCACAAAATACCTAATGGTGTGTTTTGCTTAGTATTATCACGAATAATATTACCGGTTGAAATATGCGTAAAACCAAACTTTTTAACTAAATGATCTGATTGGGTTCCTTTTCCACTACCAGGAGCTCCTAACAAAATAAAATTTCGCATTAACTTTCCTCTGGCTTTCTATCATAAATATGAATCTTTAGTATCATCCGTTAATTGTTGCGACTTTTTATCAATAAACGCTTGTTGCGTAATTCGTCCTTTAACTTGACGCATTGTTTCTAATGCGACTGATACCATAATAATTAATCCTGTTCCTCCAATTGCTAATGCACTTGGTAAAGCTGTTAATTTACTAATCACATAAGGTAAAATTGCAATTGCCGCCAAAAAGACTGACCCTAAAATACTTAAACGGTTAATTGTTCCCTTAATGTATTTTTCAGTTTCTTTCCCAGGGCGAACACCAGGAATAAAGGTTCCGGCCTTTTGAAAATTCTCAGCAATTTTTTCAGGATTCATTTGCACTTGTGAATATAAGAAAGTAAATAAAATTGTTAAAATCGCATAAATAATAATTCCTGGTCATGTACTAAACGATAAATAATTATTGGTAAATTGCACAAAACCATTATTTGGATTACTTACACTAATAATCTGTGCAACAGTAATTGGGGCTGAAATTAATGCCGAGGCAAAAATTACGGGAATAACTCCAGCGGAATTAATTTTTAATGGTAAGAAGGGGCGGGTTTCTTCATTTCCAGATACCAAACCACTTCCAGTTTGCTGAATTGGCAATTTCCGTTCTGATTCATTTAACATTACAACAAATAAAACCACTAATAAGAACATTACAACATACACTAAGAATTTTAAAATTCCATCAAATAATAAGTTAATGTCTTCTTGTCCTGAAATTCAGAATTTAAAAGTTGTTTGTAAATTATTTGGTAATTGCGCAACAATTCCAGCAAAAATAATTAATGAGACCCCATTACCAATCCCTCTAATTGTCATTTGATCTGCTAATCAAAGCATTAACATTGTTCCTGCAATTAAGGCGGTTGGAACTAATGTATAATAAAAGATCGGACTTCCTGTTCCAAAATCAGATGAATCTCATTTTGGAGAAATAATGCCTTGGTTTGCCATAGTAAAAATTGTGGCAATTCCTTGCATAATTGCAAATGGAATTGTTAATCACTTTGTTAAGCGATCTAATTTTTTCCGCCCACGTTTTCCACTTTTTGCTCAGCGTGATAAAAGCGGAATTACATCAGTTGATAATAACTGTACAATAATCGAAGCAGTAATATATGGTGATACTCCTAAAGCTAAAATTGAAAACTTTCCAAGAGTTCCTCCTCCTAACATTGAAATCAAACTAAAGAACTGATCATTGTTTGATAAATCTTGAAAGTCAGGTGAAATTTTTACGCCTGGGACTGTTAAATAACTACCTAAACGAATTAAAACTAAAATTAATAAAGTAAAACAAATTCGTTTAATCAAATCTTTATTTTTAACAAAAAAGTTTGATGATTTAACAATGTCAACCTCGCGATTATGGCGAGTCATTTTTCTTTTTTTCGCTTTAGTTTTCACTATATTACCTCCACTTTTCCTCCAGCTTTTTCAATTGCTGTTTTTGCAGTTTGCGAAACTTTGTTAACTTTAACATTAACACTCTTAGATATTGTACCATTACCTAAGATTTTAATTAATTCTTTTTCATTTTTTAGCACTTTTTTGGCAACTAATGTTTGATGGTTAATTTCATTCAATCCTAATTTTTCCAAATCACTTAAGTTTAATAAGACATATTTTTTGGTTGTTAAATTAGTAAAACCAACCTTTGGTAAACGACGGAAGATAGGAGTTTGTCCCCCTTCAAATCCAGGGCGAACACCACCACCGGTGCGGGCATTTTGCCCTTTATGTCCTTTACCAGCTGTTTTTCCTAATCCTGATGAAGTTCCTCGTCCTAGTCGTTTCTTACTATGACGAGCTCCATAAGTATACTGTAATCCGTTTAATTTCATTGTTCTGTCCTCTTATCCTTGTAACTCTTCTACGGTTTTACCACGTAATTTTGCAATTTGATCAATTGTTCGTAAATTACTTAAACCATCTAATGTTGCACAAATCATATTAATTGGGGTATTTGATCCTAATGATTTTGTATAAACATCTGCTAAACCTGCTAATTCAATCACAGCTCGAGCTGGTCCTCCAGCAATAATTCCTGTCCCTTTGAGAGCTGGTTTAATTAATACTTTTCCTGCTCCAAAATGACCAATAACTTCATGTGGAACAGTTGTTCCCACTAGTGGCACTTTTACTAATTGTTTTTTTGCCTCTTTAATTGCTTTTTTGATTGCATCAGGAACTTCGTTTGCTTTTCCAGTCCCAAAACCAACGCGACCTTTTTTATCACCAATCACAACAACTGCCGCAAAGCGGAAATGGCGTCCTCCTTTTGTTACTTTAGTAACCCGACGAATTGTTACGACTTTTTCTTCAAACATATTTTCATCACCACGACGATCATTATTACGTTCAAAACGTTGATTGCCTTGCCGAAAATTATGTTGTGGTCCTTCTTTTTTTGCTGCTGGTTGAGCTGAGTTTCCTGTATTTGGTTTTAAATCTGTTTTATTCTCTGCCATATCTTCTTATTGCTCCTTTTAAAATTTCAGTCCTGCTTTACGAGCAGCCTCTGCAAATGCTTTTACTTTGCCATGGTATAAATATCCACCGCGATCAAATACTACCGTTGTAACTTTTTTATCAAGTGCTTTTTTTGCAATTTCAGTGCCAACTTTTTCTGCCGCTGCAATATTGCTTGTTGATTTTAAACCAGCCATTTTTAATGTTGAGGCTGCAACAATTGTTTTTTGCTTCACATCATCAATTAATTGAGCATAAAAATGCCCATTTGATTTAAACACATTTAAACGAGGAACAGCTGTTGTACCATTAATTTTGGCACGAACACGAAAATGTCTTCTTTTTCGTTTTGCACTACGACTTTGACTTTGTAAATTTGCCATTGTTGATATTCCTTTCTTATGCTATTTACCAGCAGATTTTCCTTCTTTACGGATAATGTGTTCGTTTTTGTATTTAACTCCTTTACCTTTGTAAGGTTCTGACTTACGATAATTTCTGATGTTTGCAGCTACTTCCCCAACTAATTGTTTTGAAATTCCTTCTACAATAATTTGTGTTGGTTTTGGAAGTGTAATTGTAATTCCTTGCGGAATTTTATATTCAATTGGATGAGAATATCCTAAACTTAACGTTAACTTATCACCAGCTAACGCTGCACGATACCCTACTCCATTAATTTCTAATTCTTTTTTGAAACCTTTGCTGACACCTTCTAACATTCCTTGAATTAAAGAATTAATTGTGCCATGTAATTGCTTACTATGTTTCACATCATTTGCTCTAGTTGTTGTCACAACACCTTCTTTGACGGCAACAGTAATAACACTTGGAATTGCTTGTTCTAATTGTCTTTTTGCACTTTTTACAATAACATTATTTGGTTGAATTGTTACTTCAACACCAACTGGAATTTTTAACTCTCTATTACCAATTCGAGACATTGTTTTGCTCTCCTTTAAATATTTCTATCACACATAAGCAATAACTTCGCCACCTAAGTGAGCTTGTTTTGCTGCTTTGTCTGTCATAATTCCTTGATTTGTTGAAATAATTGCAATTCCCATCCCATTTAAAACTTGAGGTACTTCTTCAACGGTTACATAAACTCTTAAACCTGGTTTTGAGATTCGTTTTAATCCTGAAATAACTTTTGTTTTACCTTTATACTTTAAAGTTAACGTTAAGTCTTTTTTAATATCTCCTGATACTTTAAAGTCTTCGACATAGCCTTCTTCTTTCAAAATCTCAGCAATTCTTACTTTCATTTTACTTGACGGCATTTTTACATTTTTGTGTAAACGTTGATTAGCATTGCGAATTCTTGTTAACATATCAGCGATTGTATCAATCATCATAATTAATTAGTCTCTCTTTCTATCATGAAGCTTTTCTAACCCCAGGAATTTGTCCTTTACTTGCTAAATTTCTAAAGCATAAACGACATAAATCAAATTTACGTAACACAGCATGAGGTCGTCCACAGTTTCCACATCGAGTATAACCTCTTACCTTGAATTTTGGATGGCATTGTTGTTTAACTTTTAATGATTTTTTGGCCATATCTTCTTTCCTCCTATTTTTTAAATGGCATTCCCATTTTGCTTAATAATGCTCGAGCATCAGCATCATTTGTTGCACTTGTGACAATTGTAATATCCATTCCCCGTACTCTTTTAACTTTATCATAGTCAATTTCAGGGAAAATAATTTGTTCTTTAATTCCTAAGGTATAATTTCCACGCCCATCAAAGGCATCTTTATTAAGCCCACGGAAATCTCTTACTCGTGGTAAAGCAATGTTGATTAGTTTATCTAAAAACTGATACATTTTTTTCCCACGTAAAGTAACTTTTGTTCCAATTGGCATTCCTTCACGTAATTTAAAGGAAGCAATTGAACCTTTAGCTTTGGTAACAACTGGTCGTAACCCAGTTATTAATGCTAATTCATTTGTAATATCTTCAATTACTTTACTATTTTGTGTTGCATCCCCAGCTCCCATGTTAACAACAATTTTTTTAACAACAGGAACTTGCATTATTGATTGAAAACCTTGCTCTTTGAATAATTCTTTAACAATTGTATTCTTATATTTTTTTTCTAAATTAACATTCATTATTAATCATTATTCCTTTCTACGCTAAATGCGCTTTTGATTTACGAGCAATGCGAACTTTTTTACCATTATCAGCAATTTGATAACTAATTTTAGTAACTTCTTTTTTATTTTTTGGATCAATTAATGCAACATTTGAAATATGAACTGAAACGGGAACTTGTTGAATTCCTCCTTCAGTGTTATCTTGTGAAGGTTTCACATGTTTAATATTTGTAATTCCTTCAATTACCACACGACTTTTTTCACGTAAGACACGAATGATTGGACCTTCTGTTCCTTTATGTTTTCCGGCTATAACTTTCACTAAGTCACCTTTTTTAAATTTAACTTTATTCATAAATAGTCTCCTATAATACTTCTGGTGCTAATGATGCAATTTTTACAAAACCAGCATCTTTAACTTCCCGGGCGATTGGCCCAAAAATCCGTGTTCCACGTGGGTTTTTATCATCTTTAATTAATACTACAGCATTTTCTGAAAATTGAATTTGTGTTCCATCACTTCGTTTTAAACCACGTTTAGTACGCACGATAACCGCTTTAACAACTTGTCCTTTTTTGACAATTCCACCAGGGGTTGCTTTTTTAATTGTACATACAACGATATCCCCAATATTAGTAAACTTTCGTCATGAACCACCCAAATTTTTAATTACTAACACTTCTTTTGCCCCAGAGTTATCAGCAACTTTTAATCTTGATTCTTGTTGGATCATTTTTTTATTATCCTCTTCTTACTAACCAATTGCTTTTTCAATAACTTGAATTAGACGAAAGTGTTTAGTTTTTGATAAAGGACGCGTTTCCATAATGCTTACTTTATCTCCAATGTGGGCTTGATTTTGTTCATCATGTGCTAAATATTTTTTTGAATACTTTACACGTTTTTTATATAAGGGGTGATTTTTATATGTTTCAACTAAAACAGTAATTGTTTTTTCAGCTTTATCTGAAATAACACGTCCTTGTAAGACTTTACGACTATTTCTTTTCATTATTTTTTCCCTGTCTCTTTCTTAGTTGTTTTGTCATCGGTTTTTTTTGTTGTTTTACCAGCGGTTAAGATTTTATCACGATTTTCTTTTCAATTTGTACCATAAGTATATTCTTTTGCGTTAGGGTCTTTTGTTTTTAATTCTAAATCAATTTTAACTCCTGAACCACGCCCTTTTACAGTGCCACCCATCGCAACAGAACTTTTAATTGCTGCTAATTTTTCTTTTGCATTAAGTTCAGTTGTTTTTTTAGTTGTCTTAGTTGGCTCTGCTTTTTTTGCTCCTTTTGGTACTTCAATGTCTGCTTTAGACGAAGTAACTGATTTAACAGTTACTGTTGTTTTGTCGCTTGGTGTTATTTTACTTTTTGCTGCTGGTTTCTTTGCCGCAGCTTTTTCTTTAATTAAAGTTTTTAATGTTGCATCTTTATCAGTTTTAGTTTCTTGTACAACATCTTTTTTAGCCACTGAGGCTTTTTTTACAGCTGATGTAGCTGCTTTTCCAGTTGTCGGTTTTTCTTCCCCAACAACTTTTTTCTTAGGAGATTCTTTCCCACCGGCTGGTTTCTTTGCCGCAACTGGTGTTTTTTGTTCATCAAGAACATTTGCTTCTCCTGTTGTTGAAACAACAGCTTCTTCTGTTAAGTCCATTGCGTCATTTAATGGTAAATCCATTAAACTTGGCATTTCTCCTTCAGCAGCTTGTTGCTCAGCCATCATTTGCTCAATTTTTGCCTTGCGTTGTTTTGCAAATGCTTGTGATTCTTTTTCAATTTTCGCATATGTTTCATTTAAATTAACTTTAACATTAATTGCGGTGTTTTCCCCAGCATTTTTACGAGCAGATAAGATTGTTAAAATGCAAGCAATTTGCTTTTTTAATTCCCCAATGCGATGTGGTTTTTTTAAATTCCCAATTGCTGATTGGAATCGTAACGCAAATAATTCAGCACGTGATTCTTCTTCCAGTTTTTTCAATTCTTCAACTGATTTTTTGGTTAAATCATTCATCTCTTACTCTTTTCCTTTTTTAACAATCTTACATCTTACTGGTAATTTATGCATTGCTAATCGTAATGATTCACGGGCAGTTTCTTCAGAAACACCTGCTACTTCAAACATGACCGTTCCTGTTTTAACAACTGCTACTCATTCTTCAGGTGAACCTTTTCCTGAACCCATTCGAACTTCTAATGGTTTTTTTGTTTTTGCCATATGAGGAAAAATTCTAATTCAAACTTTTCCTCAACGTTTCATATAACGTGTCATTGCAATCCGCGCTGCTTCAATTTGGCGGTTTGTAATTCACGCTCCATCTAGTGATTTTAATCCAAATTCTCCAAAATCTACTTTCGTATTTCCTTTTGCTTTTCCTTCATATTTAATACGATGCGGACGACGATATTTTGTTCTTTTTGGTAATAACATTATTTTGCCTCCTTAGCAGCAGGGTGTAATTTTGGTCCTTGATCACGACGATTATTGTTTGAACGATTAAAGTCGCGTTTTTCAAACTTTGGTTTTTCATCACTTGTAGAAACTAATTCTTTGCTTAGGATTTCTCCCTTACAAATTCAAACTTTAACTCCAATTTGGCCATAGGTTGTTAAAGCTTCGGCTAAAGCATAATCAATATCACTACGTAAAGTTGCTAATGGTACTGTTCCTTCGGTATATCCTTCTGTTCGTGCCATATCTACACCACCTAAACGTCCTGAAACGGAAGTTTTAATTCCTTGTGCTCCAGCTTTCATTGCTTTTTTAATTGCTAATTTTTGAACACTTCTAAATGAAGAACGATTAACAATCTGTTCAGCAATGGTATTCGCCACTAATTGTGCATCAGTGTCTGGGTTTTTAATTTCAACAACATTAATTTTTACTTCTATTTTACAATCGCCGATTGTAACATGTACTAATTTTACTAATTTTGCGATGTTTTTTCCTTCTTGTCCTAAGACAACACCAACACGAGCAGTTCTAATAAAGATAACAATCTCTTTTTTTGTTCGTTCAATTTCAATTTTAGAAACACTTGCTCCTTTTAATTCTTTCATTAGAGCTTTTCTAATCTTGATATCTTGATGTAATCATTTGACATATTCTTGCTTTTCAGCGTATCATCTTGAATCTCACGTTTTAATAACTCCAACGCGTAATCCTGTTGGACTAACTTTTTGACCCATCTCTTGTTATCTTCCTTTCTTATTGTTGTCTATCACTAACAGTAACTGTGATGTGACTTGTTCTCTTCAATATTTCATATGCTCGCCCATGTGCACGCGGACGGAAACGTTTTAATGTTGGTCCTTCGTTAACGAAGATTTCTTTAATAAATAAGCGATCAGCATCCAATCCATTATTATTAACGGCATTTGCTACCGCTGATTTAACTAATTTTTGAACTGGAACTGATGATTTTTTGTTTGTGTTGTTAAGAATAACTATTGCGTCTCCCACTTTTTTATTCCGAATTAAATCGGTAACTAATCTTACTTTTCGTGGCGATATTCTAATACTTCTTAAGTTTGCTCTTACATCCATTTTATAATACTCACTTTCTGAATTTAATTATTTTTTCTTCTTCTTATCATCGCCATGTCCACCAAATTTTCTTGTTGGTGAGAATTCTCCCAATTTATGACCAACCATATCTTCGGTAACATAAACTGGAATATGTTCTTTTCCATTGTGGACAGCAAAAGTATGACCAATAAATTCTGGGAAGATAACGCTTCTTCTTGATCAAGTTTTAACAACTTCTTTTTTATTCGCAGTATTCAATGCTTCAACTTTTTTTTGTAAATGTTTATCAACAAATGGCATTTTTTTCAGACTTCGTGACATTGTTTTACCTCCTATATATAATCTCTCTAATTTTGATTTTTACTTTCAACTATTATTTGTCGGATTGACCCTAATTAGCAAGATTATTTAGTACGTCTTCTAACGATTAATTTAGTTGAAGCTTTTTTCTTGTTACGAGTTTTCACTCCTAATGCTTTTTTACCTCATGGTGTCATTGGTGCTTTTCGACCAACCGGAGCTTTACCTTCCCCACCACCATGGGGGTGATCATTTGGGTTCATAACTGACCCACGAACAGTTGGACGAATTCCACGTCAGCGGTTTCGTCCTGCTTTTCCTCAATTTACTAGGGCGTAGTCTTCGTTTCCAACTTCACCAACTGTTGCTCGACATTCTCCTAAAACTTTACGAACTTCACCTGATGTTAATCGAATTGTGACATATTTACCATCTTCATCTTTCCCTAATAATTGCACTGATGAACCAGCTGAACGAGCTAATTGTCCACCTTTGCCTGGACGTAATTCTAAGTTATGTAGAACAGTCCCTTCTGGAATGTTTTTTATTTTCATGCAGTTTCCAACTTTAATATCTGTTTTCTCACCACTAACAATTTGCATTCCAACTTTGATGGTTTTTGGTGCTAAAATATATCTTTTTTCACCATCAACATAATTAACTAAACAAATAAAGGCATTACGATTTGGATCATATTCAATTGTTGCAATTTTTCCAATAATATTATCCTTATTACGTTTAAAGTCAATAATACGATATTTAACTTTATGGCCGCCACCTTTATGTCTTGTTGTAATAACTCCTTGGTTATTACGACCAGCATGTTTTTTCCGAGTTTCAATTAATGATTTTTCCGGGCGATCAGTTGTCAACACGGAATAATCTAATGACGTCATATTACGACGACTCGGTGTGACTGGTTTAAAACTCTTAATTGGCATTTTTATTTATCCTCCTATTTCGCCAATAAACAGTTCCAGATAGTGTATCCTGGAATTATTTATCTTCTCCTAATAAATCTAATTTCTCACCTGGTTTTAATTTAATAATTGCACGTTTTGTGTATGTTGTCTCTCCAACAAATTTTCCCATTTTCTTTTCTTTTGGGTCATAATTAATAACATTAACTTTTTCAACCTTTACTTCAAAGATTTTTTCAAAAGCTTTTTTAATTTGAACTTTATTTGCTGTACGCGCAACTTCAAAAGTATAAACCCCATTCGCCATATTACGATATGTTTTTTCTGATAAAATTGGTTTTTTTATGACATTTGTAATATGCATTATGCGTACACCCCCTCAATTGCTTTTATTGCTTGTTCTGTTACTAATAATTTGTTTGCATTTAATAAATCATATATATTAATCCCAGCTGATGTAATTATATTTACCTTTTCAATATTACGTGATGATTTAAAATTAACTTCATCACCTTCTGTGGTAATAATTAATAGTTTTTCACCATTAACTTTTAAATTATTTAAAACTTCAACCATTGCTTTTGTTGAAGGTTTGTCAATTCCAAATTGATCAATTATCATAATATTTTTATCTTGAACTTTCAACGATAATGCAGATTTAATTGCTAATTTTCTAACTTTTTTATTAACATGTTTTAAATAATTTTTCTCTGGAGTTGGGCCAAAAACAATCCCTCCTCCTTTTCATTGTGGTGCTCTAATTGAACCTTGGCGAGCACGACCAGTTCCTTTTTGTCTTCAAGGTTTTCTTCCCCCACCAGATACTTCAGTTCTTGTCTTAGTTTTGTGTGTGCCTTGACGCATTGCGGATTGTTGCGCAATAACAGCATCAAACATTGCTTGCTGATGTGGCTCAATTCCTCAAATGGCATCATTTACACTAATTTCTTTAACGCTTGTTCCCTTCGCATCAAGTACTTGTAATTTCATTTTAAAATTCCTTTCTACAAAACTATTCTGTCTTTGATGCTGGTGCATCAGTGACTGCTGTTGGCGTTGTATCAACTGCTGCATCAACAACTCTTTCAACTGGTTTTTCTTCTTTTACTGTGGGCTCTGGTGTTTTTGTTTCAACAGTTCTTTTAACTAATTCTGTTGGTGTATTTGGTTTTAAACCTTTAATTGCTTCTTTAATAACTACAAACTGTTTTTTTGGACCTGGAATTGAACCTTTTACCAATAAAGCATTTTTTTCAGTATCAATTGCAATAACTTCTAAATTTTGAATTGTTACTTTTTCGGTTCCCATATGTCCAGGCATTTTTTTAGATTTTAAAATCCGATTTGGGGCAATAGTTCCCATCGACCCAACACCACGGTGATAACCTGAACCATGTCCCATTGGTCCCCGTGAATAGTTATGTCTTTTAATTGAACCGGTAAATCCTTTCCCTTTTGAAGTTCCTGTAACATCAACGAATTCCCCAGCAGTAAAGATATCAGCTTTAATAATATCGCCAGGATTATAACCATCCATATTTCTGATTTCTTTAACGAAGCGCTTAGGTGTTGTATTCGCTTTTTTGAATTGTCCTTGGTCTGGTTTTGAAACCAAACTAATTCTTTTATCTTCGACAGCTAATTGAAGCGCTTGATAACCATTTTGTTCTTTTGTCAATACTCGTAAAACAACATTAGGTTCTACTTCAACTACTGTAACTGGTATTAATCTACCATCGGTAGCAAAAATTTGTGTCATACCAATTTTGCGTCCTAAGATTCCTTTCATTTTTTTCCTCCTTGAAAATACGTCATGTATATCTTGTCTATAAATTAAATTTAAGAATGGTTATTTATTTCATTTCAATTTCCACACCACTTGGTAACTGCACTCTTTTTAAAGTGTCAATTACCTTTGGACCATCAGGATTAATAATATCAATAATTCTTTTATGTGTTCTCATTTCAAATTGTTCTCTTGAATCTTTGTATTTATGAGTTGCTCTTAAAATAGTAATGATATTACGATCAGTTGGTAAAGGGATTGGTCCCTTTACCTCTACTCCTGCTGCTTGAGCTGCTTCAATGATTTTTTTAATTGATTGATCAACCACACGGTGATCAAAACCTTTTAATTTAATTCTCATTTTAGTTTGAGCCATTACTTTTCCTCCTAATTTATTCATATTTTTTGTGTAAACATTGACAACTCCTATCAGTGTATCAGTAATAGACCACAAAAGATGTTTCCACAAAATATACATACTTATTCATTTTATTGGATAATAGGCAATAATGCAAGTCTTTTTTAAGAAAAAAAATAAAATATTTTATCTTTTTTACTTCTTTGTTTCATCTAATTTATAAATAAAATTGGAATAATTACATGTTGAAAAGTAAGGAGAAAAATGGCAAAAGAAATAGAAAATAAAATTATTCTATGAAAAAAAACAAAGGACAATGGTTATGATTTGCGTTATCAAAAAATTCAAGAACATAAAGCACCGGTGGTTAAAATTCAACTTGAAACTTTAGCACGTAAAACATCACGAAGCCATGAAATTTATCGCAAAACAAACAAAAAACCACAGTTAGATAAAAAGAAAATCATTGATAAAAATAATCCAATGTATAAAATTTTATTAAATGCTCAAAAAAAAAGAATAAGCAATTAAAAACCAAGCTTATAGAACAAAGGATCCTAATTATATTGATTATATTGATGTTAATAATATGACTGTTAATATGACTGTCGTTGACCGAATTAAAGTTATTAAATAGACTTCTTGCATAACCTATTAAAATAATTGTAAATATTTTTAAAAAGATANTAATNNNAAATTATAATTTGCTATTAGTATCTTTTTAAAAATATTTACAATTATTTTAATAGGTTATGCAAGAAGTCTATTATATTTTCATGAACCAGACTAGTGATATATGTTGAATGTCATGGTTATGCTTCAACAGATGGAAGAATAATGTGATGAAATAGCTACAAAATTTTAAACCCCTATCTTCATCCAGTTTTAGCACCATTATTAGTACTCTTTTCAGGCATTGGAATTTATGGCGTTTCAACTTTAGTTAGTTATCTAGCATTATTTTCGTTAAGAACTAAAAAGAAACAAAAAAGAAAAAGATTAACAATTGTTAATCTTTTTTCCTTTTTTATAATTCAATTAAAACTTTAATTCCTGGTCCCATTGTTGTTGTGATAGCAATATTTTTAATATATGCTCCCTTAACAGCCGCTGGTTTTGCCTTACGAATTGTTTCATAAATTACATCATAATTAGCTTTTAAATCTTCAACTTTAAATGATGCTTTTCCAATAATTGAATGAATGTTTCCATTTTTATCAACACGATATTCAACTTTTCCTTTTTTAACATCACCAATTGCTTTAATAACATCTGGAGTAACTGTTCCTGTTTTAGGGTTTGGCATTAATCCTTTTGGCCCTAATAATTTTCCAATTTTTCCTAATTCTGCCATAATATCTGGTGTTGCGATAATAACATCATAATCAAATCAGTTTTCTTTTTGAATTTTTTCAATTAAATCTTTACCACCAACAAAATCAGCACCTGCTGCTTTAGCATCAGCTTCCTTGCTATTTGTTAAAACTAAGATTCGTTGTGTTTTTCCTGTTCCTTTTGGTAACACAACAGCTCCACGAATTTGTTGGTCAGCATGACGTGGATCAACGTTTAAATTAAAGGCAACTTCAACGGTTGAGTCAAATTTTGTTGTTGCAGTTTGTTTTGCTAATTCAATTGCTTCTGCAATTGGGTATACCTTATTTTTATCAACTAATTCAGCAACTTTATTATATTTTTTACCAAATTTTGCCATTCTTAGTTTTTCTCCTTTTTACTTGGCATACCTTCAACAACAATCCCCATATTACGAGCAGTTCCTTCAATAATATGCATTGCTGCTTCAACATCATTTGCGTTTAAATCAACAAGTTTATATTCCGCAATTTTGCGAACTTCATCAGCTGAAATTGTTGCTACCTTTTCATCTTTTGCCTTTGCTGATCCCTTTTGGATTTTTGCTGCTTTTTTTAATAAAATCGCTGTTGGTGTTGTTTTTAATTCAAATTTAAATGTCTTATCATCAAAAGCAGTAATAACAACTGGAACAACATCACCCATTCGTTCTTTTGTTGCATCATTAAACTGTGTACAAAATTGAGGCATATTAATTCCTAATGAAGCTAATTCTGGCCCTGGTTTTGCTTGTCCTGCTTGAAATTCTAATTTTGCAATTCTTGTAATTCTTGCCACGAGCAATTTCCTCCTTTTAATTAAATTCTCGCTGTGGTCCAAACGTAATGTTGCCATTACTACCACATTTAAGCATATTCTAAATAATAGAATAAATGCCTAATTAATTATAACAATAAAAAAATAAAAAACAACTTTATTTTATTCAAGAATTGTGAAAACCATATACATTTTAGACCACTGATTTAGTCTTTAAATTAGAATGGA